>CAYPCE010000007.1:0-30970 GCA_964409085.1 uncultured Desulfobacteraceae bacterium
CGGATCGTCGGCCACGAGAATGGTGTCCGCACCGTATCGGGCCAGTTCCGGGGCGGTGCCTTCGATCTGCGAGCCCAACACCAGGGCCGTTACGTCGCCGCCCATTTCTCCGGCGATCCGCTTGCCTTCGGACAGGGCCTCGCAGGTAACTTTCCGGAACGCACCTTCCTGTTGTTCCGCGATGATGAGTATTCCGTTCGACATGATGGGTTCTCCTTATTCAGGAAAGGGACAAAGGGACAGAGGCACAAAGGGACAAAGGTAAGTTGATGGGGTTGATCGGTTTGCTTTGTCCCTCGGGCCCTCTGTCCCTTTGTCCCTCATTTTTTAAATGACTTTGGCTTCCTCGTGCAGGGCCCTGACCAGGGCCTGGGCCTTGTCGGCCGGGGTTTCCCCTTCGATGATCCGTCCACCGCCGCGTTGCGGCGGTTTTCTGAGGGCCAGGACTTTGGCCTTGGGCGAGAGATCGCTGGTGTCGATGCCCAGGTCCGAGACGGACTTGACGTCGATGGGTTTTTTCTTGGCTTTCATGATGCCCGGCAGGGAGGTGTAACGGGGTTCGTTGAGGCCGCGCTGGGTGGTGATGAGCGCGGGCAACGGGGCGTCCAGGACCACCGTTCCGCCCTCTACGGTGCGATGGCATCGGATCTTGCCGTCGGCGATCTCTTCCTTCACGACCAGGGTGACGGCCGGAATCTGAAGGGTTTCGGCCACGGCCTGACCCACCAGATAGTTGTCGTCATCCACGGCCCGCTGCCCGGCAATGATCAGATCGTAGGGGAACTCCTTCACGGCGGCGGCCAGCAGGCGGGCGACCCCGAGTCCGTCGCAGCCGGCAACGGCCGGGTCGTTGATGAAGACGGCCTTGTCCGCGCCCATGGCCAGGCCGACCCGGAGGGTCTCCTGGGCCTTGGGACCGGTGGCCGACCCCGCCGAGATCAGGGTGACAATTCCGCCCTGTGCTTCCCGGATGCGGATGGCTTCTTCCACGGCGATTTCATCATAGGGGTTCATCACCCACTTGACGGTGTCGGTCTTGATGGATGCCCCCTCTCCATCGACCTCGATGAGCGATTCCGTCGCCGGTACCTGCTTGATGAGCACGATGATGTCCACGTCCATTCTCCCTTCTTCGGTTTTCACTAGTCGGAAGCCGAAAATATTGAGTAAAAGGGTGTAAATTGCTTGAATGACTTCATTCAGAAGTCAAAAACCTGTAAATTTAAAGAAAATTGGCGGGGATGTCAACCCAATATTTCAAAGGGCTTCCGGTCGCGTCGGCACAGGCTGCCGCCATTTCCGACAAAAAAAGAAGCGGCTCATTCTTCCGGTTGGAACCCGGCGGAATAATGCTCGTGGAGAGCGCCGTCGGCTCCCCGGACGATGATGATGCCCTCGATGTTCGGTAATTCGTCGATGAGCGGGATCCCCGCCGATGAACCCATCACCATGACGGCGGTGGCCAGCCCGTCGGCAAAGGTGCAGGCATCGGCCAGGATGGAAACGCTGACCACCCCGTTGGCCACCGGCCATCCGGTGCGGGGATCGATGATGTGAGAGTATCGGCGGCCGTCTTTTTCGAAAAAGATCCGGTAATCCCCGCTGGTGGCCAGGGCCCGGTCGGTGAGCGGCAGGCTGAGGTAGGCCGCATCCGCAGCGGCGGTGCTTTCCGGTCGGTTGATGCCGACTTTCCAGGGGCGTCCCTCCTTGCTGACGCCGGAAGCGAAGACTTCGCCGCCGATCTCCACCAGGAAGTTGCGGATTCCCTCCCCCGCCACCAGTTCGGCCACCTGATCCACCCCGTATCCCTTGGCGATGGACGCCATGTCCAGGGAGAGGGACGGATCGGTCTTGAGCAGTGCGCCGTCTTCGGTGACGGCGATTTTGTGGAAACCCACGCGCTCCAGCCGTTTTTTAATCTCCGTTTCTTCAGGGAGATCATTCATGGGGGCGTCGCGCCCGAATCCCCACAGGGTCACCAGAGGGTCGATGGTGCCGTCCCAGGCCCCCTGGGTCAACTGGTGAAGCTGCCGGGCCACCACCATGATTTTCATGAAATCTTCGGAGATGGGAAACGGCTCGGTGGGATCGGACCACCGGTTGAACCGGCTGATCTCGCTGTCCGGCCTATAAGTGGACAGGGCGTCATTGATGCGGGCCAGTCGGTCGTCAATTTTTCCCCCTAGCTCATCCGGTTCCTGACGGGCGACGACCCGGACGGCGTACGTCGTGCCCATGGTTTTTCCGGTAAAGAGAAATTCTTTTTCGGAGCAGCCGGTGAGGAGGAGGAGGAGAAAAAGAAAGGGACAAAGGGACAAAGGGACAGAGGGACAAAGGGAGATGGTCTGTTTTGGCCGTCGTTTTTTAATGAAATGGGCGGTCCGCGTCAATGCGCTGATGCGGGACGGATTAGAACCCTTTGTCCCTCTGTCCCTTTGTCCCTCTGTCCCTAATCTCTTCATTAACATATCCTCGGCAACTGTTCCCCAGCCAGCATGTCCACGATGCGGGTCCCCCCGATGGGGGTTTCCATGACCACCCGGCCGGGGTGGTCCGTCACCCCTTCGCCGATGATCGCGGCCGCCTGTCCGAGCGGGTGCCTGCGCATGGTCGCCAGGACGGTGTCGGCCGCCACTTCGGGTACGAACGCCAGGAGCTTGCCTTCGTTGGCGACGTAGAGCGGGTCGAAACCCAACAGTTGGCAGACCCCGACCACCGCTTCCCGGATGGGGAGCCGGTCTTCGTGGATGCGGATTCCGATGCGGGCGGCGGCGGCGATTTCGTTCAGCGCGGTGCCCACGCCGCCCCGGGTGGGGTCCCGCAGGACGTGGATGTCGGGGCAGACGGCGAGCATGTCCTGCACGAGGCCGTTGAGGGGGGCGGTGTCGCTGGTGAGATCGGTGTCAAAGACGAGTCCCTCCCGCTGGGTCAGGACGGCCATGCCGTGATCGGCCAGGAATCCGCTCAGGATGATCCGGTCGCCGGGCGCGGCCCGATGGGCGCCGACATCCACATCCGGCATGATCCGGCCGATGCCGGCGGTATTGATGAAGAGTTTGTCCGCGGCCCCTTTGGGGACCACCTTGGTATCCCCGGTGACGATGGCGACCCCGGCCGTCTGGGCGGCGCGTTGCATGGATCGGAGAATCCGCTCCAGGTCCCTCCGGGGAAATCCTTCCTCGATGATCAGGCCAGCGCTCAGACAGATCGGGTCGGCCCCGCACATGGCCAGATCGTTGACCGTTCCGTTGACCGCCAGGTCCCCGATATTCCCCCCGGGGAAAAAGAGGGGGTCCACCACGAAGGTGTCCGTGGAAAAGGCCAGTCGCGCCCCATCGATGGTGAGAACCGCCCCGTCGTCGAGCCGGGAGAGGATGGGGTTGTCGAAAAGCGGCGCCACGGTATCGGCGATGAGCCGATGGGAGAGCTTGCCGCCGCTGCCGTGGTCGAGGGTGATGGTGTCGGTTTCCATGGTCGATTCCTTTGGGCGCGGTCGCTGAAAAAAGGTTATGGTGTACCCCCATTGGCGGGTTTTTTCAAGGCATAGATCGCATCGATGACATTGCCGTATTTATGGAACCGTTCCAGGACGCGGTTGACTGCGGCCATGCGCTCCGGTACCGATCCATGGACGGTGACGTAGGGGATCTTCCGGGCGGTCAGGTCGCCGATGATCCGCCGTTGGAATTCTTCGCGGTTGCCTTCGCCGGACCGGTCCCAGGTGTCCTGGTAGGGGATATCGGTACCGCACAGGAAAACAAGGTCGTACCGGCTGGCGGCCGCATCCGCCAGGCCGGAGAGGCGCGGATCGGTGGCGCCGTGGTAATAAAGGGAGAAAATCCGGGTGGTGAGGGCGTTGGTGTCCGTAAACAGGATTCGATCGGCTTCGAGCAGCAGGGCCTCTTCCCGCTGGAGATGGCCTTCGGCGATCTCCACGAGTTGCGCCGGCGTCAGGCGGCGGTTCATCTGGTGCCGGTTCCAGTATTCCTGCCCGTATTCCGGCATCCACACGGTACGATGGGAACGGGCCAGTTCCCGGGCCAGGGTGGTCTTGCCGGTGGATGGGGCCCCGAGAAAAACGATGTGGAGAATCAGGTCCCGGTAGACCCTCGGCGACAGGGCGGATCGGTGGGCAAAGGGATCTTTCCGGATCCGGATGCCCGACAGGGGCTGGCGGACCCGGTCGGGGTCTACGAGGCGGTTGATCGCGCCCAATGCCCGGCTGACATGATCGCCGTAAAATTCGCTGGAATAAAAATGGGTGACGGTCCGGCCGGCGAGGCGTTCGAGCAGGTAGGTTTCGTGCATCCGCTTGATCTCCGGCGTGTTCCCCATTTCGGTGGGGCCGTCCCAGCACTCGACAACCTCCACCGTGGGATAGAGATCCCGGATCCATTGGGCCCGGACGTTGAGGGGCCAGGGACACGCCTCCGGGCAATCGTAGATAAATAGGATGAGATGGTCCATTTCCGCCAGGGCCGTTTCGATCACCAGTTGATGCCCTTGGTGGAGCGGGGCGAATTTGCCCAGGGTTAGGCCGGTCCGTTGCGCGTTCATGCCGGGGTCTCGCGGATGCTGTTTTTCCACGCAACGAGGCCCGTAACGGCCAGTCCGAGGAAGATGGCGTAGAGCCCGGTGGTCAGATAGAGGCCCTTGTAGAGGTAGATACCGACGGCCGCGATGTCGACCGCGATCCAGAAAAACCATGCATCGAGGCGTTTCCGGGCCATCAGCCACTGGGCGATGAGGCTCGCCACCGTGGTGAAGGCGTCCGGATAGGGGAGGGCGGCGCCGGTGAGGGTGGCCATCAGATATCCCCAGACAAGGGTGGCGGCGGCTCCGGCCCCGATCCAGATCCGCCGGATGGCGGGGGGCAGCGTGGTGACGGGCAGGGTGTCCCGGTCCCCGCCGCCGTGCAGCCAGTGGTGCCAGCCGTAGACTTGAAGGCCCACATAGATGACATGGAGGAGGAGATCCGAATAGAGCCGGACCCTGTAAAAGACGACGATGTATAGCAGAACCTGCACCAAACCGGTGGGCCAGCAGAGGATGTGCTGGCGGATGGTGAGGAGAACGCAGGCCAGGCCGAAGAAGGTGGCGAAGGCTTCGATCCAGAACATGGGGGAGGGGGTTACCGGCGGTTTGGTGGGGGGTGTTCAGCGCCCACTGTGACCTCAGATGGCGTCGGCTCCCTGGTACCGGTAATAGGCCGCGCAGGTTCCTTCGCTGGAGACCATGCAGGGGCCGACCGGGGCCATGGGCGTGCAACGGGTTCTGAACAGGGCGCATTCGGGGGGCGTCTTGACGCCCCGGAGGATATCGCCGCAAACGCACCCCCGGGGCGGGGGGCTCTCGGGGATCTCGAGGGAGAAGACGTGCCGGGCGTCGTAGCGGGCGAAGGCCGGACGGATGGCGAGGCCGCTGTCCGGGATAGTCCCGAGGCCCCGCCATGCGGCATCTTCGGTTTGGAATACCTGCGCCATTACCGCCAGGGCTTTGGGGTTGCCCTCGGCGGTGACGGCCCGGCCGTAGGCGTTGGTCAGCCCGGGCGTATCCGATTCGACGGCGTCCGTGAGCCATCGGATGGCCGCCAAAATATCGGCCGGTTCAAACCCGGCCACGGCCCCGGGGACCGGGTAGCGATCGAACAGGGGCCGATAGGCGTCGACACCGATGATGACCGACACATGGCCCGGCAGAATGAACCCGTCGATGCGGACCCCCTCGGTTTCCATCAGGGCGAACAGGGCGGGGACCACCCGTTTGTGGGCCGACAGGACCGAATAGTTGGTCAGTCCCATGGTATCCGCGGCCAGGATCGAGGCGGCCACGGTGGGGGCGGTGGTCTCGAATCCGACCCCCAGAAACACGACCTGCTTGTCGGGGTGTTTCCGGGCGATGTCCAGGGCGTCGAAGGTGGCGTAGACGATCCGGACATCGCGGCCGGCGGCCCGCTCCCGCCCGAGGGAACTGCCGGTGCCCGGCACCCGGACGAGATCGCCGAAGGTGGCCACGATCACGTCGTCGGTCCGGGCCAACCGGACAAACGCATCGATCTCGCCCCCGTCCGTGACGCATACGGGGCAGCCGGGGCCGGAGAGGAGCGTGATCGTTTCCGGAAGGAGATCGCGGATCCCGCTCTTGAAAATCGACATGGTATGGGTGCCGCAGACCTCCATCAGCCGGACGGGGGTTCGGCTGATTTCCCGAATCCGGGCGGCGAGCCGGCGGGCCATTTCCGGATTCTGAAACGCCTTCTGGGGGTCGGATATGGTCATGAGGCTTCCGTTTTCGAGGGGATTTCGCCATCGGTCCGGGCCGCCGCCCGGGAGCGGCGCCCCCCGACCATGGCCAGCAGTTCTTCGGCAAACCCGTGGGCGTCCCGGGCCTGGGCGTCCATTTCCTGGGCCGCTGCGGCGGTTTCCTGGGCGCTGGCCGCGGTTCTCTGGGTCACGCGGTCCACCTCCGCGGTGGCGTGGGTGATCTGTTCGATGCCCCGGCTCACCTCTCCGGAGGCGTCGGACATGGTCCGGATCACCTCCCCGAGCCGGTGGGTGGCCTGGGTGACCCGGGAAAAGGCCGCCTCCGCCGCCTGAACCGATGCCGCACCTGACTGGACCTTGGCCACGGTGTCCTCGATCCGGTCCGTCGTGTTCCGGGCCGCCTCGGCGGCCCGGCCGGCCAGGTTCCGGACCTCGTTGGCCACCACCGCGAATCCGGCCCCGGTTTCACCGGCCCGGGCCGCTTCCACCGCCGCGTTGAGGGCCAGAAGGTTCGTCTGGAACGCGATGTCGTCGATGGTGCCCACGATTTTGGCGGTCCGGTCGCTGGAGTCGAGGATGGCGCGCACCGTTTCCGAGACGCTTTGAATCGCATGACCCGATTCGCCCACGGCGGTCTCGGCATCCCGCATCAACCCGTCGGCTTCCCGGGCGTTTTCCGCAGTGTTATGGATGGTCGCGGCCAGGGTTTCCAGGGTGGCGGCGGATTGCGCTGTAGAGGCCGCCCCGCTGCTGGCTTCTTCCGACAGGTTCCGGCTCACGGTGGTCAGTTCTCCCGAGGTCGCCGTTGCGCCGTGGGCGCAGTGGGCCAACCCGTCGGCGATGCGGCGCAGGGGGCGGACCATGCCGCGGCGGATGGTGATGATCAGGGTAATGACCAGGAGAAGGTTGAGCAGCAGCAGGGTGACGGCGATGCTGAGCATATTGCTTTTGAGGGTCCGTTCCATGAACCGGGGGGTGAAATAGGCCGAGACCGTCGCCAGGGGTTCCCCGTCCTGGACCACCCGGCCCTGTTCGCGGATAAAACGCCCCTCGGGGACCGCTTCCGTGGAGACCGCCTGCCAGTCCTCGTCCCGTTGGATCCCCTGAAGGATTCGCTCCCCCTTCGGGGCGTGGACCAGGACGGCGTAGAGCCGTTTTTCGAGCATTTCCGAACGGAGGACGGCCTGGGCCTGGGATTCGTCGAAATTCCAGAGCGGATCGGTCAGACTTCCGGAGAGCCGCCGGACCGTGATCGTCGCCCGTTGGTGAAGGTCGGCTTCGAGTTCGGAACGCGTGGTGGTGTAATCGTAAAGCGCGAACAGGGCGAGGGCCGCCGTGGTCACCAGAAGGAGCATCCCGCTGATATTGAGCAGGATGCCGTGCCGTTTTTCTGTCATCCGACCTCCTGTCATCGGGTGAATCGGTTCCCACCGGTCACGGAATGGGTACCTCCAGCAAAAGGGATTGAAGCCGTTCCCGGGGAATCTCGCTCCGGTCTTCGGCGGACCGCAGGCGGTGGCCGACGACCCAGGGCAGGATGGCCTGGAGGTCTTCGGGCAACACAAAATCCCGGCCGTGGAGGTAGGCCCAGGAACGGACGGCTCTGAGCAGCGCGATGCCCGCCCGGGGCGAAAGCCCGACATGGAAATGGGGCGCGGTGCGGGTAAAGGCGATGATGTCCTGAAGATAATCGAAGAACGCGTCCGAGGCGTGGACTCCGGTGATCGTTTCCTGGATCTCGACCACGCGATCTTGACGGATGCAGGCCGTCATGTCGGCCACCCGGCGCTGGGTGCCGCCGGTTTTAAGGAGTTCCTTTTCGGCGGCCCGTTCGGGATAGCCGAGTTCGATACGCATGAGAAACCGGTCCAGCTGGGATTCGGGCAGGGGGAACGTGCCCGACTGCTCCACAGGGTTCTGGGTGGCGATGACGAAAAACGGGGTTTCCAGGGGGCGGGTTTCCCCCTCCACGGTGACCTGTTTTTCTTCCATGGCCTCCAGCAGCGCGCTCTGGGTTTTGGGGGTGGCCCGGTTGATCTCGTCGGCCAGCAGCACCTGGGTGAAAATGGGGCCGGGATGGAAGACAAAGGTGCTCGATTTGCGCTCGAAAACCGAGATGCCCAGAATGTCGCCCGGCAGCATGTCGCTGGTGAACTGGACCCGGCGGAAATGGAGCCCGAGGCATTTGGCAAGGGCCTTGGCCAGTGTGGTTTTTCCGATGCCGGGCAGGTCTTCGATGAGCAGGTGCCCCCGGGCAAAGAGGCACGCCAGCGCCAGCTTGATCTCGTCGGTTTTTCCCAGGACGACGGAACTGATCTGGGCCACGATGTCGTCGAATGCCGCGTTCATGGCGGCAACCTACCACGCGGGGGGGAGGGTGTCAAAAGGGATTTCCATCCTACCGCTTATCTGGTATGGTCCGGGCTCTGACGGCGCTGGCCCATCGTCCGGGCATCCGAAAACGCCCCAGAGAAAAGGAGAACACGCGGTGACGATGCCCCTCTACATATTGTTGTGCCTGCTGGGATTCGCCATGCTCTACTACGGGGCGGAATGGCTGGTCAAAGGGGCCTCCAGCCTGGCCCGGAGCCTGGGGATTACGCCCGTGGTCGTCGGCCTGACGGTGGTGGCGTTCGGCACCTCGGCCCCTGAACTGGTGGTCAGCGTAGTCTCTTCCATCAAGGGAAAAAGCATGATCGCCGTGGGCAACGTGGTGGGCAGCAACATTTGCAACATCGCCCTGGTGCTGGGGTCGGCCGCCCTGTTTCAGCCCATCACGGCCCATTTTTCCGTCATCCGCCGGGACATCCCCATCATGCTCGGCATCTCCCTCTATCTGCTCCTCCTTTCCATGAATTCGACCCTGGGGCGCATCGAAGGGGTTACGCTCTTTGCCGGTGTCATCCTCTACATCATCGGCAACTACGTCATGGCGCGGAAAGCGCTGGCCGCCGACGGGGGGACCATCGCCTCCGAATACGCCGCCGAAGTGGCGGAAATGGGCCGGGTCGACTCCCGGTGCCGCCAGCTCCTCCTGATCCTGGTGGGCATCGTCCTGGTGGTGGCGGGGGCCGAGTTGGTGGTGGATTCCGCAGTGGTGATCATGACCGTTCTGGGGGTCAGTGAAAAATTCATCGGGCTCACCGTGGTCGCCTTTGGGACGTCCCTTCCGGAACTGGCCACGTCGGTGGTGGCCGCCCTGCGGAAAGAGATGGACATCAGCATCGGCAACCTGGTGGGCAGCAATGTGTTCAATATCCTCAGCGTGTTGGGCGCCGCATCCCTGATCCGGCCGATCCAGCTGCCGGGGGGCTTTTGGGGAAGTGGCCTCTGGTTCGACTATCTGATGATGCTTTTCATCAGTGCCCTGCCCCTGTGGATGATGCGAACCGACGGACAGGTAAACCGAAAAAACGGGGCGGCCCTTCTGGGGTGTTACCTGCTGTACCTCCTTTATCTGATCACCGGGGGATAGCCCACGGTCCATTTTCAGGAGAATCGGGAGTCATGAAACTGAGAAAAGTCAAAAAAGCGCAGGCCCGGAAGATGGCGGATATGGAACGGCAACTGGCCCGCCAGGCCGAAGAGATCCGGTCTCTCCGCGAACGGGACGCGGCCTTTCGGTCCCGTACCGAGCGGCTCCTCCAGGAGATGCAGAAAAGCCTCAAAGCCGTAACCCCGAGCAACCACCGAATGCTGGTGGGCATCCTCCAGGAACGCATCGAGGTATTCCTGGCCGGGGAAACGCCCCCCGATTCGGCGCGATCCTCCGACGGGGATCTCTAACCGGCCCTCGACTGCAGTCGGTTTCCAGAATGCGGCGAAGCCGGCCGACCTGCGCCCGTCCCCTGCCGGGTGCATCTTGACAACCGGCTGAATGTAGATGTATTCAGGGATCGTTTTGGTAGCAGGACCTCCGGCCGCCGACCGGAGATCGACGCCCGGCGTCGGCGGGGCGGTAAAACCCCTTTCAAAACCGGTCCATTCATGATAGCAACAAACGGGTTCAGGGGCGAACCGTCCGTCCGACATCCCCCGATCGGGCCCGATCATCATAGAAAAGGAGCAACCGATTATCGTGACACCGCATCGATTTATCCACAGATCCCTGACAGGCCTGGCGGTACTCGCCGTCTTTCTGATCACGCTCCCCACAACCGTCGGAGCGGAATCCCCGGCCCGCCTGCTTATCCTGCCCTTTACCATTCATTCCTCGGACGACCTGTCCTTTCTGAAAGACGGCATCCAGGACATGCTCACCACCCGGCTGGGCCGGGAAGGGGCCGTGCGCCCGTTTACGCGGGAGGAGATGGAGACCATCCTTCAGGATATCGACACCGAGATCGACGACCGCGAGGCGAAGCGGATCGCCGCGGATGCCGGGGCGGACTACGTGGTGTTCGGCAGCTTGACCCTGATCGGAGACAGCCTCAGCACCGATGCCCGCATGATCGATTTGCGGCAGGACAAAACCGCGGTCGCTTTCAACGCCACCGGAAGCCAGCAGGGGGAGGTGATCGCCCATGTCGATCAATTCGCCCGGAAAATCAACCAAACCGTCTTCGGCCGGACGCCCCCGCCCGAACCCAGCGCACCGGCCACTCCCAGAGTGTCGGATAGCCGGCGCCATCCCGAGGCGATCTGGCGCGAGGAACGGGGGGCCGGATTTGAAGGGGGCAGGGACACGCGCGGCGGGTACGATATGGGCGAACGGCCCATGGCCGGAAGAGACGCCTGGAAAAGCCGGAATTTTTCCGCCCACCTCATCGGCCTCGCCGTCGGGGATGTGGACGGCGACGACCTGAACGAAACGGTCTTTATTGGAAAAGACCGGGTCTTCATCTACCGCCATGCCAACGGCCGTATGGCCCGGCTGGGGGAAGTGGAAACGGAACGCACCACCGACCTGATCGGCGTGGACGTCGCCGACATCAACGCCAACGGCACGGACGAAATTTTCGTCACCGCCATGAACTATGACAGCGGAACCCTCAAATCCTTTGTCCTGGAGTTCGATGGCCGCGATTTCGACCGGATCGTGGATGGGGCCCAGTGGTATTACCGCGTCATCGATATGCCCGACCGGGGCAGGATTCTGATGGGGCAACGACGCGGGATCCGGAACCTGTTCGTGGGCGGTGTCCAGGAACTGACCTGGGCCGGTGGCGAATATCGCGCGGCCGGTGAGAAACCCCTTCCCGCATGGGTGGATATTTTCAATTTCACCTATGGCGATGTCTACAACGACGGGCGTCCCCGGCTCATCGGGTTTACCGATCGGGAGAAACTGCAGATCATGGAAAAAGACGGCGGCGGTGTCGAGTGGGCCAGCGACGAAGCCTATGGCGGCAAGATGACCTACCTGGACGAGAAACCGGATGCCGATCCCATCCGAGACCCCGACTACAATCTGGAACGCCATTACATGCCCCAACGCATTTTCGTGGCCGACACCACCGGGGACGGCAAAAATGAACTGGTGGTGGTGGACAACGAAGACCGGACAAAACGGATCTTCACCCGCCTGCGGCTGTTCAAAAACGGCCGGATCACGTCGCTCTCCTTCGACAAGATCGGCAAGTACCGCAACTGGTCCACCCGAAAAGTCAGCGGGTATATCAGCGATCTGGCGTTAACCGACGCCGACAACGACGGCAACAACGAACTCGCCTATACGGTCGTCAGCAACATCTCGTCGGTGATACGGGATGCCAAAAGTTACATCATCTTCCAGGACTTCCCCAACGCCGCCGACCGGGAAGAATCGCGGGAACCGCTGGAATAACAAATTGTTGCTCTCAGGGTGACGGGGAGGTGCCCGCGACCTCCCGGGCCGTTTCCCTGAGAACCTCCCATGCCTGCCGTACATGGGCCGCCTCGGTATGGGTCTGCCCGACGCAAAGCCTCAGGGTGAACCGTTCATCGAGCATGGTGTGGGTGAGGTAAAGACGCCCGCTCCCATTGACCCGCGCCATGACCTCCTGATTGACCGCGTCCCCGCCCCTGTGCCGGAAACAGACCAGGTTCAGGGGCGCCGGGGCCGCCAGCTCGAAGTCATCCGACGCTTCGACCCACCCTGCGAATTCCCGGGCCAGCGCCACATGCCGCCGGATATGGTGGCGGAGTCCTTCCACCCCGTAATGCCGGATCACGAACCAGAGCTTGAGGGCCCGGAACCGCCGCCCCAGAGAAATCTGCCAGTCCCGGTAGTCGATCACCGCCCCCGATTCGGTGGCCTGATTTTTCAGGTATTCGGGCAGAACGCTCAGGGTCTGGATGAGGGCCGCCCGGTCGGCCACGAAAAAGCAATCGCAGTCGAAATTGGTGAACATCCATTTATGGGGGTTGAAGCAGTAGGAATCGGCCGCGTCCAGCCCCTTCTGTAGGGGGCGGAATTCCGGGCACACCGCCGCCGTTCCCGCCATGGCCGCGTCCACGTGGAGCCAGACGCCTTCGGCCTCGCAGATTCGCCCGATCTGCGGCAGTGGATCGATGGCATTGGAGGAGGTCGTCCCGATCGTGGCGCAGACCATGCAGGGCATCAGCCCTTCCACCAGATCCTGCTGCATCATCTCCGACAGGGCGTCCGGCCGCATGGCGTAGGCATCGTCCACTGGAACCAGGCGGAGCGCGGTTTTGCCCAGCCCCGCGATCTTCATCGCCTTTTCCAGGGACGAATGGGTCTGGGAGGATGCGTAGACGGTCAACCGCCCGTCGCTGCCTTCGGTATTGCTCGCGTAATCCGTCGCCCGCTCCCGGGCCGCCAGAAGGGCGCAGAGGGTCGCGCTGGAAGCTGAATCCTGGATCACGCCGCCCCCCGGCCCGTCGGAGCGGAATTGTTCCGGCAAATCGAGCATGGAAACAACCCAGTCCATGACATGGGTCTCCAACTCCGTGCAGGCCGGGCTCGTGGCCCAGAGCATCCCCTGGACCCCGAGTCCGGCGGAAAGCAGTTCCCCCAAAATGCTGGGCCCCGACGTGTTGGACGGGAAAAAAGCGAAAAAATTGGGCGACTGCCAGTGGGTGACCCCCGGCAGGATCTTCTCCTCTACATCTTGTAACATCGCATCGAAGGGCTCGCCCGTTTCCGGCGGCGCCAGGGGCAGCGACGCCCGGATTTCTCCCGGCATTGTCCGGGCCAGCACCGGGAGCGACGCGACCCGTTCCTGATAATCCGCGATCCAATCCACTACCGCTCGTCCGTATTTTCGGAATTCCTCCGGGGTCATGTGACGGCTTTGCTTTTCGGTCATCCGGTTCTCTCCTCTCATTCCATGGGGGCAATCGACTCGAATCCCATTCCGAACAAAAACATACCGCCGCATCATAGTCCGCCGCCCGGAAGGGGGTCAAAGGATTTATGGGGCCGGGCGATTGCATAACCGTCCCATCTCGTATAGACTGAAATACATCGCATTCATGTTCACCCCCTTCAAATGGAGGCAGCCGCCATGTCAACGGTCGCAGTCGTCAAAACCGAGAATCGGGAAACCGGGGTCCGATCCGCCGTCCAGGCACTGGACATCAACCCCGTCAACGGAAAACGGGTGCTCATCAAACCCAATTTCAACACGGCCGATCCGGTCCCCGGGTCCACCGACAACACCACGCTCATGGCCCTGGTCGATACCTTGTGGGAGATGGGCGCGCGGTCGATCGCCCTCGGCGAGCGAAGCTATCCGCCTACCCGCTCCGTGATGGAGGAAAAAGGGATCCTGCCGCTGCTGGCGGCAAAGGAGGTTGCGGTCATCGACTTCGACGACCTGTCCCCGGCGGAATGGATCGAATTCACGCCCGACGATTCCCACTGGCCGAATGGGTTCCGGGTGGCCAGGCCGATCCTGGACGCCGAATGCCTGGTCTCCACCTGCTGCCTCAAGACCCACCAGTTCGGGGGTGTCTTCACCCTGTCCCTCAAGCTCCACGTGGGGGTCGTGCCCACCACCCGCAACGGCTTCCCCTACATGACCCAGCTCCACGGGTCGCCCCATCAGCAGGAGATGATCGCCGAACTCAACGCGCCTTTTTCGCCGGACCTGATCGTCCTGGACGGCATCGACGCCTTTGTGGACGGCGGTCCCATGACCGGCAAACGGGCCAGGGGGAACGTTTTCCTGGCCGCGACCGACCGGGTGGCCATGGATGCCGCGGGCGTGGCCCTGCTCAAATCCCTGGGCAGCAACCGCGCCATCATGGATCCCCCCGTTTTCCAACAGCGTCAGATCGCCCGGGCCGTCGCTCTGGGACTCGGCGCCGGAGGGCCCGACGATATGGATCTGATTCCGGCGGACGATGGGAGCCGCACCCTGTGCGACACGCTCCAATCCATCCTGCAAACCGGATAGCGGACATGCCGGCGCGATCCTGGAGGAGGCCGACCTCAAGGGCGCATACCTGGGCGGTGCCTGTTTGAAAGACGCCGATTTGAGCGGCGCCGATCTCGACGGCGCGGACCTGTTCGGGGCGGACACAACGGGCATCGAATGGGACAACGGGGAAGGATAAAATGACGGAAAAGACCACTTTTGCGGGGTTCCCGGCCCGTCCTCCCGGGGAAGATCTGACAGCAGACATCGCCATCATCGGCATCCCCCACGGTACGCCCTACGAGGCCAACGGCCCCGGCCCTTCGTCACAATCCCCGGCGGCCATCCGGTCGGCCTCGATCCGCTACGCCGCCATGCGCGGCAACCACGATTTCGATCTCGGCGGGCCCCTTCTCAACCACCGGGCGATCCGTGTCGTGGACTGCGGCGATGTACCGGGAGACCCCGGCGACCCGGCCGGCAACCGACGGCGGGCAACCAATGCCGCCAGGGAGATTCTGGATGCCGGCGCGGTCCCCATTGTCCTGGGAGGCGACGACTCCATTCCCATCCCTTTTTTCCGCGCCTACGAGGGACGGGGCCCTGTCACCCTGATCCAGATCGACGCCCACATCGACTGGCGGGACGACGTCCGGGGCGTAAAAGAGGGCTACAGCAGCACCATGCGGCGGGCGTCGGAGATGGCATGGATCGACCGGATCGTCCAGGTGGGAATGCGCGGGGTCGGCAGCGCCGGGGAATCGGAGTTGCGGGACGCCCAAGCCGCCGGGGTTCGGATCGTCACCGCCCGGCAATTGCACGCCGGCGGCGTCGGACAGGTGCTGGAACGGATTCCGGCCGGTGCCCGATGCCTCATTACCCTCGATTTCGACGGCCTCGACCCCTCCTACATGCCCGCCGTCAATGCGCCGGTTCCCGGCGGCATTGGCTACTGGCAACTCATCGACCTCATCCATGGCATCGCCCGCAACGGCCCCCTTGCCGGCGTGGACCTCGTGGAACTGGCCCCGTACAAAGATATCGGCAATCTCTCCGCCCTGGCCGCCGTCCGCATCATTTTCAACATCATCGGAATGTTGGCACGCTCGGAGCGGTCCCGGGGGAGGTAGCCGTCCCGGTTTATACCGGATTTTGGGGAGTCCCCATTCTCATTCTGACTGACCGATATCACAACCCCGAAGGGGTAGCCATTACAGGCTAGGGCAACGCCCCGGGGGTCGGCCGGTTTTGATGTTGAAAAGCGGAGACCCGATCATCTCTCTTTCCAGTCCGGCACCCGTTTTTCAAAAAAGGCGCTGACGCCTTCTTTTGCATCTTCGGCGGTGCACAACCGGGCAAAGGCTTCATTCATGTAGGCAAACTGCTGTTCATAAGCCATGTCCTCCGCCTTGTAAAACGCGCTCTTGGCGATCCTGACCGCCACCGGACTCTTTTTGGCCAATTCCTCCGCCCACGCGATGGCCTCTTTTTCCAGTTCATCATCCGGTACAATCCGGTTGATCAGCCCCAATTCGAGGGCCTCCTGGGCCCGGATAAGGTTACCATACAGCAGCAGTTCCAGGGCCTTTTTGCGGCCCACGCACCGGGCCACTGGAATGACCGGACCGACACAGTTCAGGCCCACGTTGATGGCCGTCAGTCCCATCTTGGCCCTTTCCCCGGCGATGACCAGGTCCGCTGCGGCCACGAGGCCCATTCCATTGGCAGCGGCGACGCCCTGAAGCCGGGCAATGACCGGTTTTTTCATGGTTGAAATCGTCACCAGCGGGCGTTCCATGCGTTCGATCCATTCCCGGTATTCCAGCGCGGATTTCCCGGACAGTTCGTTTACATCGATGCCCGCGCTGAAGGACCGGCCCGCCCCGCCGAGCAGGATCACCCGCACATCCTTTTCGTGTTCCGCTTCCATGAGCGCCGCATACAACTCCTCGGCCATTCCGGTGTTGAATGTGTTCATATGGTCGGGCCGGTTCAAGGTGATTTCCGCCACATGGTTATCGCGTTTTTGCAGGATCACTTCTGAATAGGTCATGGTTCGTCCCTTTTTTGGATTTTTCGGATCATGGAGATTGGGTGATATTTTGGCCATGGGAAACCGCCCCCATTGTGCCACGCGTTCCGTGTATCGCCCTCTGTTCGTATCATTCAAATTCTCATAAAACAAACGGAAAACACCCCGCCACGATCCAGGGGGCAATGATTCGTGTCCGGTTCCATAGCGGAGATCCGTATTGTGCCCCCCCCCCCCCCCGTATCTCCCGGCGGAAGGAAATAAGAACGGGGAAGTTGGGGGGTCATGGACGGGGTTGCGCCGGGGCAATAGGCGTCGGGGCAGGGGCGCGTCCGGCATCGCTGCGGACAATGTCGCTGAGCGCCGCCAACACCATGCGATTGATGCCGCCGGTTTTCAAAGAAATCCGGATGAACCGGTCCGAGAGCCCCGTAAAGTTGGCACAATTCCGAACCAGGATCCGCTGCCGGGCCAGCCGCTCGCAGACCGTTTCTGCGGTCCGTCCGCGGCCCAGCTTCAGCAGAACGAAGGACGTCCGGCTGGGAAACGGGCGGATCCCCGGCATCGCTGACAGCACTCCTTCGAACGCCCGCCGTTCCGCCGCCAGCGCGGTTCGGGTCTGCCGGATAAAGGCGGTTTGCGCATCGGGACCCTCCATGAGGAACCTC
Source organism: uncultured Desulfobacteraceae bacterium (assembly GCA_964409085.1). Taxonomy (GTDB): domain Bacteria; phylum Desulfobacterota; class Desulfobacteria; order Desulfobacterales; family JAABSP01; genus JAABTD01. Next base: position 17,270 of record CAYPCE010000007.1, read on the forward strand.
ACGGCCGCCTGGGCCAGGGCGTTGACGCTCCAGGGCAGGGCATAGCGGCCGATCCGGTCGATGACCGCCCTCGGGCCGGTGAGAAAGCCGATCCGGAGTCCCGGCACCCGGAAGATCTTGGACATGGAGTTGAGGACGACGGCGTTGGCCAGATGTCGGTTGGCGAGCGAATGGGATTCGCCGTCCTCGACAAAGGGCAGATACGATTCGTCCACAATGAAAACCGTGTCCGGCCGGGATCGGCACAGTCCCACGAGATCGTCGGCCGGGATGAGCGCACCGGTGGGATTGTTGGGGTTGCAGATGAAGACCGTATCGGCGTCGATCGATTTCCGGAACGCCGCATCGATGTCCGGTGCGAAATCCTGATGCTCGTCGGCCATGAGAAACGCGGCAGGGACATCGTGCATGGCACAGGCGTCCCCGTAGTCGGCATAGGTGGGGCCGAGAATGAGGGTGCGGCGGCTCCTCAGGGCCAGGGGAATGGTGTAAATGAACTGGGTGGTGCCATTGCCCGCCAGGATGCGGTCTTCCGGAAGGCCGTGAAAGTCGGCAAAAGACCGGATGATGCCGGCGGCATCCACCGGGGGAAGGGACGTGATGGTGTCCAGGTGTTGGCGGAGATGGTCGATGAGCCCCTCCGGCGGTCCCAGGGGATTGACGTTGGAACTCATATCCAGGATGTCGTCCGGGGCGCATTCCAGCTCCCGGGCCAGCCCGTGGATATTGCCGCCATGTCCCCGGATCATGGATCGCCGCTCCACAGGCACGCGGATGCGGCCAGAAAGAGCACCGATTCCGTGATCTCGCACATGGCCCCCAGCATATCCCCGGTAATGCAGCCCATCCGGCGCCGGTAAAACAGCAGCAATCCCCAAATGAGCGTGAAGAAGACGAGGTTGATCACCGCACCCCGCCATCCGGCGAAAACGGAGAGAACGACCGGGACGACCAGCCATCGGAAATCGGTCCATTGCAGCGGTGCATCGAAAAACGCCCGTCCGGTCCCGTCGGGACGGCCATACGGCAGAAACCGGAACCCGAAGAGCATGGCCCCCCGGGCATAGGCGGGAATGATCAGCAGCATCAGGTGCCGGTGGTCCGAGAGCCCGGTAATCCCGGCCCATTTGGCCGAAAGCCCGCACCAGATCGCCACCAGCCCCATGGCGCCGACCCGGCTGTCTTTCATGATCTCCAGGGCCTGTTCCCTGGGACGGTTCCCGTAGAGGCCGTCGGCGGTGTCTCCCAACCCGTCGATGTGAAATGCGCCGGTGGCCGCGATCAGCAGGAAGACATCCAGGAGGGAGACGGTGGCCTTCGGCAGCACCGCACCGGCGGCAACATCGCATAGCACCAGTCCCCCGCCGAGGAGCAAACCCACCAGGGGAAAACAGGGGATCATCCGGTTGGGGACGAAATCGACGTTCCTGGGGATCGGAATGGCGGTGATGAACTGGATGGCGGAGATCAGGTGTTTCATTTGGTTCAGGTGTCGTGGATGGCCGGGTTTTTTTGAGGCAATCAAAAAATGTTCAAAGTGAGGAGATTCAGATATGATACCCTTGATTTAATCGGTGGATTAGATTCAAGAGGCTTCGGACCCCGGTCGTTCCGCCGGTGTTTTCTGTTGATCTTTTTTCTGTTTGGAAAGCAGACGTTTCGTCCGATTCAGCCAGAATTCAAGCTGTTCTGTTTTTGATTTGCCTGACAGCAATGTTGCGACGTATTCAGCGCCACGGCGCTTCATGGCAACACATTCGGGCTCATCTGTTTTCATACTCAATCACCTCCAAAGGAGAATAGATTCCAATGTGTCCGTATCCATTAAGGACATTCACCGCGTTATATTTCGGAATTTTATCGAAATGCACAATGTGTTTGAAATTCCAGCTTACGATGAGGTCGCTTTCTGAAACGGTGGCGATGGCAACATGAAGTGCATCGCCGAGCGATTTTTCGGTGACAACACCCGCATCAATGTAGGCCATTTGCAAATCCAAAGCCGCCTGACTTGGCACCGCGACCTCTGAATTTAGAGCGTATTCAGCGAAAAATGTACGGATATTTTCAGATGCAGGCTCGAATTCCGCTTCGACCAATGCCGATGTCACCAGTGTAAATTTTCCTGCGTCAATTTCGTTGAAAAATTTTTTACTGGGTTCGGCAAATTCAAGGTCGAACACGCCTCCGAAAACGGAGGTGTCAGCATATACCTTCACTAAATTTATCTCATACTTTGCGTTGGAATCACAAGAAGATTATGTAGTGGACATCTTTTTCCCCCTCAGCCGCCGCTCTTTATCGTTATCGGGATCCCCGCCACCGTCAGGATCACCCGATCGGCGCATCCGGCCACGGTCTGGTTCACCGTTCCCACCATATCGCGGTAAAGGCGGGCGAGCCGGTTTTCCGGGACGATGCCGGTGCCGACCTCGTTGGAGACCAGGATAATGCGGCCGGGCGCCTTTTTCAGCGCCGAGACCAATTCGTTCAAGTGAGCGTCCAGCACCCCGGGGCCATCATCCGCCAGCAAGAGGTTGCTCACCCACAGGGTCAGGCAGTCGATCAGGAGCAGGGTATCGGGCCGGCTGCGGGTCGCGACCGTCTCCCCCAGTCGTTCGGGAACCTCCAGGGTTTCCCATCCCTCGCCGCGCTCGTCCTGGTGCGTGGCCACCCGGGCTTTCATCTCATCGTCACGGGGAACGCAGGTGGCGACGAAGACCCGGCGCCGGGCAGGCGCTGATTCCGCCAGCCGGAGGGCGTGCCCGCTCTTGCCGCTGCGGCAGCCGCCGATGACGAATGTGATGTCGGTCATGATGATCTTTTCATTTCGCAAGCGACGGGATGTGTTTGTGCAACCGCGCCATATCCACATGCTGTTGAAAATGCCCGGCCAACCGGTCGTAGGCCTTGTCCCGGGCCGCCAGTCCCTCGGTTCGGGAGACCTTGATGCTCTCCAGACCCAGGGTTTTCAGCCAGCGGCGGGTGATGCCGGGGGCGTCGAAGAGGCCGTGGATGTAAGTGCCCATGATCCGGGATTCCCCGGCGATACACCCGTCGTCGTCCCGGCAGGGGGCGCTGTTGCGTTCGGAGATCCGGAACATGGGGGTGCCGGCCAGCCGTTTTGTCTGCCCCATGTGGATTTCATATCCGGTCCCCCGGCACTTCTGCCAGGTGAAACGGGTCAGGGTGGTGGTTTTGGGCGCTTTCAACACGGTTTCCACGGGCAGGAGGCCCAGCCCCTCGGATGAGCCGGGGACCCCTTCGAGCCCTTCCGGGTCGTGGATGGTCTGCCCCATCAGCTGGTATCCGCCGCAGATGCCCAGCAAATGGCCCCCGGCATCGGCGAAACCTTTCAGCCGATCCGCCCATCCGGTCCTCTTGAGCCAGTCCAGGTCCCACCGGGTGTTTTTGGATCCCGGCAGGATGACGGCCCGGAAATCGGACAGATCCCTCGGGTTTTCCAGGTAGCAGACCTCGAGGCCCGCCAGGGCGGCCAGGGGATCGATGTCCGTGAAATTTGAGATATGGGGGATCCGGATCACGGCAACGGCCGGGAGGCCTTTGAGGGGCGGGCGGTCCCGTTCCGGCGTTTCGATCACCACCGAATCCTCCGCCTCGATTTTGAAATCCGAATACCAGGGAAGGACCCCGAAGACGGGTTTGCCGGTCTTCAGTTCGATCCATTCCACACCGTCCCGGAACAGCCCGATGTCCCCGCGGAACCGGTTGATGATGAACCCGGCGATGCGGTCCCGTTGTTCCGGTGACAGGCATTCCAGGGTCCCCACGAGCTGGGCGAAGACGCCGCCGCGGTGGATGTCGGCCACGAGGATCACCGGGGCGTCGGCATAATCGGCCATGCGAAGGTTGACGATATCGCTGGGCATGAGGTTGACTTCGGCGCAGGACCCGGCGCCCTCCATGACGATCAGCTCGTAACGTTCCCGCAGCCGGTCCAGGGCCGAACAGGCGGTGAAAAACAGGTGTTCCTTCCGGGTGTGGTAATCCGCCGCGGTGCTGTTTTCCAGGACCTTGCCCAGTAGGACCACCTGGGAACCGATGTCGCTGGTGGGTTTGAGCAGGACCGGGTTCATGTTCACATGAGGGGGGACCCGGGACGCCTCGGCCTGCACGATCTGGGCCCGGCCCATCTCCAGCCCTTCGGGGGTCACGCCGGAGTTGTTGGACATGTTCTGGGCTTTGAACGGGGCGACCCGCGCCCCCCGATCCGCCAACAGGCGGCACAGGGCGGTGGTCACGATGCTCTTACCCACTTCGGAGCCGGTCCCCAGGACGGCCAGACAGGGGGCCCTATTTTTCGATTCCGGTTCTGGCACGCACACCTCTTTTGAAATAATGCTTCACTTCCGTCATCTCCGTGACCAGGTCGGCCGCCGCGATGACCCGCGGGTCCGCGCCGCGGCCGGTGATCACCAGTTCGACGGTTTCATGGCGATGATGGATGATCTCCAGCAATGCATCGACCGGGAAAAGGCCGCAGTGCGCCGCCACGTTCCCCTCTTCGATTACCACCAGGTCATACCGGCCCTCGAACGCCGCTTTCCGGAGGCGTTCCAGGCCCTCCCGGCCCGCCGCCATGTCCGCTTCCGACGGCGCTCCCTTGACGAACCGGCCGGCGCCGTATTGTTCCACGGTAATCCGGTCGGCGAACCGCTCCAGCGCCTTGATTTCGCTGTAATCGCCTTTTTTGAGAAACTGGACGATGAGCACCCGGAGGCCGGCACCGGCGGCCCGGAGGCTCAAGCCCAGGGCGGCGGTGGTTTTTCCTTTGCCGTTCCCTGTATAGACGTGAACGTAGCCTTTCATGGGGGGAATTCCTTCACGGAGGGGCGGACCGGCCGGTTTCAGATCCCATGACCGAGCCCGTATTTACGGGCATAGCCCCGGGGGGTGATCATGAAGTCGCCATAGGCGCAGGTCGCGGAGTTGCCGATGAACACCGTGGATTGCATTCCCACCTCGGCTCGGTGGAGGTCCCGGAGGGGAACCATCTGGACCTGCTGTCCGGACCGCATGGCGGCGGTGACGATACCGGTGGGGGTATCGGGGTCCCGGTGCCGGAGGACGATCTCCTGGGCCCGCTGTAGTTGCCAGTCCCGCTTTTTGCTTTTGGGGTTGTAGAGGACGATGACGAAATCCGCGCCGGCCGCCGCGTCGAGACGGGTTTCGATGGTCTCCCAGGGGGTGAGCAGGTCGCTGAGGCTGATGGTGGCGAAATCGTGGGTCAAAGGGGCGCCCAGCAGGGCGGCGCCGGCGCACAGGGCGGGGATGCCGGGGACGATCTCCACGGCCATGGCATCCCCGCCCCCTCCGGCGGCCTCGCCGTCCCGATCGGGAAGGAGGGGGATCCCGCGATTCCGGCAGATCTCCAGGGCGAGGCCGGCCATGGCGTAGATCCCGGCGTCGCCGCTGGAAACGATGGCGCAGGTGGTCCCGTTCAAAGCGATTTCGATGGCCCGTTCCACGCGCTGAACCTCCCGGGTCATGCCGGTACTGACGATCTCTTTTCCCGCCAGGAGCGGCCGGATCAGCTCGATATAAGTCGTGTAGCCGACCACCGTCTCCGCCGCCGTCAAGACCTGTCGGGCCCGCCCGGACAGATGATCGAGGCCCCCGGGACCGATGCCGACGATGGCCAGTTTCTTCTGGCGATGGCCACCGTGGCGTTCCGGGTCCGTTGTTTCGGCACGGTCAGGGTCCCGTTTCCCGATGCCAGTATCGCTGCTGCTTCGCATACGCTTGATGTTCCCATGTGCTTGGCCACCATGGCCGACGGGGTCTGCACGCCGGCCGCCCGATCGAGACGGTCCCGCCCGAAGAAATCCACGGGGAGGCCCAATGCGTCTCCCAGGTCGAGCAATCCGGTTTCGTCCCGTTTGGCGTCGATGGAGGCGATTCGTTCCAGGCTGTGTGGGGAGAGCCGATGCGCGGTCAATGTCTCCATCAATAACGACCGCAACTCGTGGACCGGGGTGTTCCGATTGCAACCGATGCCCGCCGTCAGCCAACGCGGACGCAATATCAGGATTCGGGGGGGAAGGTCAACCCGTATATCGTCCACGTAAACACCGGGGCCCTCGAAATCCGGCAGGGACTCGGGGGGCAGGTCCCGGAGTGGGGCTCCGGGCAACCGGGGCCGGATGAAACCGTAAGGGTCGTAAATGGAGAGCAAGGAGCCGTTGAGCAGCGCCATGTTGACCCCTTTGATGGCGGATGGGTTTTCGATGAAAAGGCCGGATTCCACGGCAAGGGTGTCGATGGCCGGGGCCCCGGTGACGTCAGTGGCGGTGGTGAGGACCGGGACGGCGCCGATCAAAGCGGCCACGGTTTCGGCCAGCCGGTTGGCGCCGCCGATATGGCCGGAGAGGAGGCTGATGCAATGGCGGCCGGCTTCGTCGACCACCACCACGGCGGGGTCCACGGTTTTATGCCGGAGGAGAGGGGCGATGACGCGGACCACGATGCCCGTGGACATAATGAACACGTGGCCGGCGAACTCGTGGAAAACGTCCGGAAGGATCGCGGACAATCGGTCGAATCGACGAGCGGATTCATCGATGCGGGGCAGGGCGGCCTTCAGATGGAGACGGGCATGGGGCAGACGGGCGGCAATTTCGGTTGCGATCCGTCCGCCGCCGGGGGTAACGGCCCAAACGGCAATCGCCTCTTTTTTCGATTGGATGGGGCGCGTTTCGGCGTGGGGCATGGGGACAGAACTTTCTCTTGTCGGATCACAAAAATTCTGCCATATCATAATAGAGGGCGGTTTGAAAGCAGATACCCATTCAGAAAAGGGCCGGTACCGGAAAATAGGGCCAAAAGCGACCCCATGCATTGAAATGCCGGCGGAATGGGTATAAAGTATGATGCTGAACCGATCCGAACAACCGATCGATCGAATCAACTTCACGGACCCGCTACGCCCGGAAAGGATATCGACCCGACGATATGGACCGTCTCTCTGTTATGGCCAGTCTGCTGGCGATCGTTACCGGACTCTTGTGGTGGGGCATATATGAGCACTATGAGCGGCGCAAGGAGGTGGTGATCCATACCTGGATCCAACTCCAGATGCAGCTCGTCCAGGAGGCCGCCCGGGCCACGGAGGCCTGGATGTCGGTCCGGATCGGCGAACAGGATGTGCCGGAAACCCAAGCCAAGGATGAGGCCGTCCAACAGTTCATCGCCCCGTTGCGGCTCCTGGACAAATGCATTCCGTGGGTCTACACGTCGCAGCAGGTGGTCTACGACGGCCGGCTGGAGAGAGCCGCGACCGACGGGGACCGGTCGATCCGGGAGGTGTTTGCGCGTCAGACGGAAAACGGCGCTTACCATTACCAGGATCTGACCCAAAGCGTGCTGTCGGCGGGGGCCGGGACGGGATGGTACGTGTGGGATCCGGAACAGGGCCGGGAATACGCGGCATGGACCCCGGCCGATGTGGCCGGTGATACCTGGGTCATCGGGCTGTCCATGCCCGAGTCGGTCATATTGGCCCGGTCCGGGCTACCGTTGGATTTCCGCCGTGATCTGGTCGGTGTGACCGTCATCTCGGCCCTTACCTTCGCGGTCCTGTTGTTGCTGACACGCAACGTCACCCTGCTTGAACGGCGGGTCCGGGAACGGACCCACCGCCTGACCGAGGCCAACGAGGCGCTCAATGTGGAACTTCGGGAACGACAGCGGGCCGAGGCGGCGGCCAGAGAAGCGGAGAAGGTGGCGGAGATGGCCAATGCGGCCAAAAGTGCGTTCATCGCCAACGTGAGCCACGAGCTTCGGACCCCCTTGAACGGCATTTTGGGGTATACCCAGATCCTCAAACGGGACAACGCCCTCAACGACAAACAACAGAAGGCCGTCCACATTATTCACCGGAGCGGGGAACACCTGTTGATGGTCATCAACGATATCCTGGATCTTTCCAAGATCGAGCTGCGCAAGATGGACCTCCACCTGCGGGATTTTTCATTGCCCAAACTGCTGGAGAGCATCTCAGACATGATTCAGGTCCAGGCCGAGAGCAAAGGGCTTGCCATTGATGTCGATTTCGCCGCGGACCTGCCCGAGGTGGTGAGGGGCGACGAGGTGCGGCTCCGGCAGATCCTGTTGAACCTTCTAGGGAATGCGGTGAAATACACGGAAACGGGCCGCATCACCTTCGGCGCGGAGAATAATGGTGCCGTCCATGAGAACGGGACCCGACAGGTCGGGATCCGGTTCACGATAACGGATACGGGGATCGGCATCCCGCCGGACAAATTAACAATGCTGTTCAGGCCGTTTCAACAAGCGGATAACCGCAAAGAGACCATCGAGGGGACGGGTCTCGGGTTGGCCATCTCCAGCCGGCTGGTTCAAATGATGGACAGCTGGCTCAATGTCGAGAGCACCGTCGGGGAAGGGACCCGGTTCTGGTTCGATGTTCGGTTCCCGGTTGTGGGCATTCCCGATTCTCCGACCGAGGAGGAGGACGTTCAAGAGGCGGATGACGGCTATAAAGATACCATCGAGGAGGGGCTCTGGGTCCCGCCCCCGCGGCCGGAATTGAACCTGCTGTTTGAACTGGCCATGAAAGGGGATGTGAAGGAGATCCAGCAGCGCGCCGAAAAGCTCGTGGCCTCGGAGGGGTACACGCTGTTCGGTCAAAAAGTCTATCACTATGCCAAGGCCCTGATGGTCGATGAGCTTCAGGAATTTATCGGAAAATTTACGGAGGTCCAAAGATGAGCCAAGACAACCCGGAAAGCGCGACGATTCTGGTGGTGGACGATAATCCCACGAACCTTCAGCTGTTGCTCGACTACCTCAACGAGATGGATTTCAAGACCCTGATCGCCAAGAGCGGGGAGGGGGCCCTCCGCCAGGCCGCCCTGGCCAAACCGGACATCATTCTGCTGGACATCATGATGCCCGGCATGGATGGGTTCGATACGTGCCGCCGCCTCAAGGAGGACCCGGAAACCCGGGATGTGCCGATCATCTTCATGACGGCCCTTTCCGACACCGAGGACAAGATCAAAGGGTTCGACCTCGGTGCGGTGGACTACATCACCAAACCGTTCAGCCAGAAAGAGGTGCTTGCGCGGCTCACCACCCAACTGACCATCCAGCGCCAGAAACGGGAACTGGCCGAACTCAATGCCATGAAGGACCGGTTCCTCTCCATCATCGCCCTGGATCTGAAATATGTCTTCGATACCATGATCGGCCCGTCCAAACGACTGGCCGAATCCTTCGACATCTTCAGCAAAAAAGAGATCGAGTTTATCGCCAAGCGGCTCCACCGGTCGGCCCAGGACACCATGCACATGCTCGAACAGGTGATGACATGGGCCGATATCCAGCGTGGAAAGTACGAGTTCCAACCGGAGACCATCGACCTTTTCGAGAGCGTTTCCGAGGTGGTGGTGGCGTTCCGGGAGGATACGCTGCGCAAAAAAATCGAGCTGACCAATGCTGTCGAACCGGGCAGCATGGTCTATGCCGATCCGTCCATGGTCCGGGTGATCCTCGAAAACCTGCTGTCCAATGCCGTCCGGTTCACCCGTAGCGGGGGCGGGGTAACGATTTCCAACCGACCCGAAGACGGCATGGAAGCGATCACCGTGTCGGACACCGGCGTGGGGATGAGCGAAAAGAATCTCTCGGGCCTCTTCCGAATTGACCGGGCCTACAAAAAGCCGGGCATCACCGGAAAAGAGGGGGCCCATCTGGGGCTGGTGATCTGCAAGGAGTTTGTCGAGAAAAACGGCGGCCACATCGAGGCCGAAAGCGAGCTGGACAAAGGCAGCACCTTTCGGTTCACCCTTCCCAAAACCGCAAGCGAATAGCGCGGGCCGGCCCCATCGGTCTTCAGGCGCGACTCTCGCCCTTCCCGCCCAATAGCACGGAATCGGCCGCCCACCGTATCATTAGCAACGGAGCCGGATTTCCATCCCCGGCTCCGTTGATCATGCCGCTGAAAGACGCCTCGCTGGACAAACCCAACACCAAGTCGACACAAACAGAAGAAGCCCGGTTTGACCGGGCTTCTGGTGTTGATGCGATATAGGAGATGCTGTGTTGACAGGGATCAATCAGCTGGACGGGATCTTGCACTGTCCGTTGAGATGAGACCCCATAAAATAGAAGATGGGCGAGTCCGTTTGTAACCTTTTATTGCGCCTTTCGTTTAGACGGATGGGAGGAATGTGATGGACCCAGCCGACCGGTAAGGGGAGCATGGACGCTCACGCGCGATTTTACAAGGATTACAAGGACAAGCTGTTTGCCTATCTGATGCGGCTGACCCGGGACCGGCACTGGGCTTCGGACCTCCTGCAGGACAGCTTTGTCCGGTACCTGGAACGGTATCGAAACCAGCCGCCGAGCGCGCCGCTCCTCTATACCATCGCCCGGAACGCGTTCGTGGATGGGTGTCGCAAATGTAAACCGGATGGCGAATTCAACGAAGACCGGGCGCCGGGCGGCGAGGCCGACAGCCCGGAGCGCCGACTGATCGCCCACGAGGAATACCGCAATACCCTCGACGCCATGGCGATTCTCTCGGACGCGGAGCGGGAAACCTTGTCCCTGGCGGCGACCGGCGATCTCACCTACTGCGAGATCGCCGGCATTTTGGAGACCACCGAGGCCAACGTCAAAGTCCGGGTCCATCGCGCCCGCATGAAATTGTTGAAACAGATGGGGAAAGGAGAGACGGATGGATGAGATCATCAGCCTGTTCATCGATGATGAGATGACCGTCGATCAAAAAATGGTTTTCGTCAAGCAGGTCCATGGGGATGAGGTTTTTACCCGTCTGACCCTGGACCTGCTGCACCAGGAAAGCCTTCTGCGCGCAGCCCCTGTCGTCCCGCCGCCGGCGGTGGTGCTTCCGGAACCCCGCCGCCGGCCATCGCTTTTTCGGTTTCGCTGGGCGGCACCATTTGCCGCCGGGCTGGCGGCGGCGCTGTTGCTGGTCTTCCTGTGGCTGCCTGGCGGGAAGGAAAAAGGGATCGCATACCGATTCGTGATTTACCAGCCGGACGCCCAAAGCGTCGCCGTCACCGGCAGTTTCACCGACTGGCGGGCCGCCCCCATGGAGCGGGCCGGGCAGGGCGGTTACTGGGAAGTCGTCCTCGACATCCCGCCCGGAGAACACCGGTTCAGCTATATCCTGGACGACGGCCGGCAGATGCCCGATCCGACAATTCCGATCCGGGAGCCGGACGATTTCGGCGGGGTCAATTCAATCCTGAATGTCGAGGTGTCGGTATGACTGTAATGCGTGTCGCTATGACGATAGCGTTTATCGCCTTGTGCGGCTGTTCCACCCACTACTACGAGGTCCGGGGAAGAGACGCCGTAGACATCTATCTGAAGCAGGGAGACGCCCGTCAGGTCCACTTCGTGTCGTCGCTGAATCATTTCCGGCCCCGTCCTGCCCTCCGGCTGGACGGCGATACCTGGGTCAACCGGGTGGTGGCCGGGTCCGAATTCCGGTATTTTTACCTCATCGACGGCGAAGTGTTCCTTCCCGACTGCAAGGTTAAGGAAAACGATGATTTTGGATCACAAAACTGCATTTTCGCGCCGGACGCGTAACCCTTTCCCCGTTCAATCGTTTTACGGTCAAACGGCGCGCAGCCGTTGGGCGCTTGGAGGAGACCACCGATGAAAGCATGGACAGACACTATTAAAAAATTTGGGATCATCCTGCTGACGGGCGTTGTGATCGCCGCCGCGGGCCCGGTGGCGGCCCAGGAGGCGGGACCGGGGACCACCGTCCGGCAGATGATCGACGCGGGCATCGCGCCGTCCGCGGTTCATGAGGTCACCCGCGCCATGAAAAACAGCGGATTCACGGCGGCGGATATCGACAGGGCCCACGGGGTGATTCTCTCAGCCCAGCAAAGCGGGCTGCCGGTAAGCCCCATCATGAACAAAGCCTTCGAGGGGATGGCCAAATGCGTCACCCCGAGCCGGATCGTCCAGGCCATGGCCACGGTCCGCTCACGCTACGCGGAGGCCGACAGAATGGCCAGCCGGTTCGCCGGATACGGCCCGGCTCATTCCGCCATACGGGACGCCATCGCGGACGCCATGACGGCCGGTTTCCGGGCGGAGGATGTGGGCCGCATCGCCCAGGGCCTTGCAAAGCGGGGAACAGCGCCTGGCGGGATCACCGCCCTTGCCCGGGAAAGCTACGCGGTTGCAAGGGACATGTCCAGGCTGGGCGTTCAATCCGAAGCCGCCGCCGACGTGGTCGGGCGGGCCCTAGACCGGGGATTTGCCCCCGGCGATATGGCGGAAATGGGCCGGGCGTTCAGTGAAGATGCCCGCAGCGCGTCGCCGGGTCAGGTGGCGGGCCGTTACGCCGGCAATATCGACCGGGGCCGCGCGCCGGGCGACCTGGGCAAAGGCAGCGCCGCCGGTCGCGGACGGGGCGTCGCCGGCAGCCCCGGTCAAAGCGGCGTCGCCGGCGGTCCGGGCAGCGGACCCGGCGGAGGACCAGGCGGTGGCCCTGGAGGCGGACCGGGCGGTGGGCCAGGAGGCGGTCCTGGAGGAGGACCGGGAGGCGGTCCAGGTGGAGGACCTGGGGGTGGCCCGGGCGGCGGCCCAGGTGGTGGGCCAGGAGGCGGCCCGGGCGGTGGCCCTGGAGGCGGGCCAGGCGGCGGCAGAGGATAACGGCTTCAACAGCCGATTGAATATAACAGTCGTACCCAATATTTCGACAAATTGGAGGAACATCATGAAAACCACTCGAGAATGGCACAAATTGTTTTACGGCATGGTGGCGGTTTTTGGGTTGCTGGCGTTGCTGGCGGCCGGATGCAGCGGCGGTGGCGGCGGCAACGGCGACTCGGGCGATTTGTCCGGCGACCCGACCGGTTCGGACACGCTGACCGGGGTGTTTGCCGACAGTCCCGTGGAGGGCATCCGATACGAAACCCCGACCGAAATGGGGTATACCGACGCTCAGGGGCAATTCCAGTACCGTGAGAACGAGACCATTCGATTTTCCCTCGGAGATGCCGAATTCGGCGAAGCGCCCGCCGAGCCTTACATGACGCCGATGGATCTGGTGGAAGGCGCCGAGGATGTGGATGACTGGGCCGTCACCAACATGGCCCGGTTTCTCCAGGGGTTGGACGAAGACGGCGACCCTGAGAACGGCATCCAGATTCCGGCGGAGGCCGAAGAGGCGCTCAACGGCAGGCCCGTTGTTTTCAGGACTGATGTGGGCGCCTTCGGGGTCGATGCCCACGTTCAGGGCGTCTTCGACGACCTGAACGAGCGCGGCGTTTTCGGCAACGGCCAGGGCCGGGGACTGCGGGGCGTTGAAGCGGCGCGTCAGCATATGCGGGAGAACTTGCCTGAAGACTGGCAGGGTCCGCCTGAGCCCTGGCGGCCCGGCGACGATGTATATGACGACGGCTCCGCGGACGTGCTCCCCAAGTTTCTGGACGAGAATGAAAATGGCGTCAACGATTACGTAGAAGAAGCCGCCCACTATCCGGCCGGCGGTGCTGTGGCGGACGGCGTTGAGCCGCCGCCGGAAGAAGATCATCCGCCGATTCCGGACGGTTTTGAGGAGCCGCCGTTGCCGGAAGAAGATCATCCGCCGATTCCGGACGGCGTTGAGGAGCCGCCGTTGCCGGAAGAAGATCATCCGCCAATTCCGGACGGCGTTGA
>CAYPCE010000007.1:31070-47588 GCA_964409085.1 uncultured Desulfobacteraceae bacterium
TTGAGGAGCCGCCGTTGCCGGAAGAAGATCATCCGCCAATTCCGGACGGCGTTGAGATTCCTGATCCAGGGGATCAAGACGGCGTCGATGACGTCGATGATGCCGATGACGCGGCAAATCTCGGCCATGAATTCGTGGACGAGAATGGCGACGGCATCTGCGATCTCGCCCAGGACGGCTCCAACACCTGGCACGGCCCCGGTTTCGTCGATAAAGACGGCGACGGCGTTTGCGATTACTGGGACCCGGATCAGCGCCGGTTCAACCGCCACGCCGGCATGCCGTTCATCGATGAAGACGAGGACGGGGTCAACGATCTCTTCCAGTTCGGGACCCACCAGGGGCCCGACCACGAGTTCGTGGATGAAAACGGGGACGGCATCTGCGACCGGGCCCAGGACGGCTCCAATGCCTGGCACGGCCCGATGTTTGATGACGAGGACGGCGACGGCGCCTCCGATCACTGGGAAGAAGGCGGACGGGGGCATGGCCACCGCCCGGACCACGCCCCGGGTCCTCCGGCGACGTAACCCCGTATTGACAGAGAAGATGGATGCCCTGTAATGGCGGGCGTCCATCCGGAACCCGAAGAAAAAAGGCCGGGTCCCGTTCACCGGGGACCGGCCTCTTTTTTATGCAAAGGCTAAAAAGCCGTTCACCGGATGGCCCTCAGCAGAAAGAGCGCTTCCGCCACCCCGATTCGCCCATCCCCGTCTACATCCGCATGGCGTTGAACGCCGGCCGGATCGATGCCCGCGGCGACCTGAAGCGCCCGGATCGCATCCGCCAGGTCGATATCCCGGTCCCCGTCTACGTCCCCCGTGGCCACCGGGTCCAGGGCGACATCCCTTCTGGCGGCCCGTCCCTCAACGACAGTGATGTCGGTCACCGTCCCGGCGTAATAGCCATCGGCCCGGATTTCCAGGTCATAGACGCCGGGCAGCAGCATCCGGTGATAGTCTCCCACATCCGGGTCGGTGTACACATCATGGTCGATGCCCACGGCCCGGACGGCGGCTGCCAGTGGCTCGCCTGTTCCGCTGTCCGTCACCAGGCCCCGGATGCCGTTGCGGCTCCAGGCAGCGTAGTCGATCATGGACCGGCGGTTTTCCTCCCACAGAAGGTCCAGTTCGGATGGGGAGAGGGTTTTGATGCGCGACACCTCCACTGTCACCAGATTGGTCCCCTGCCACACATAGAACCAATCCTGAACCCCGCCGTAGACCGGGTACCAGGCCAGACCGTTGGTGATGCCGTTGGCGAACCAGGGGCTGTCGGTCATGGATGGGTTGCGCGATGCATAGGCCAGCGACTGTTCGATAAAGAGCGCGTCGTCCGGCGCAGCGGCATAGACGGCACCGGGATCGGGCGATGCATCGAATGGGTAATTGACAACCAGTGCCCCGGTGTGAAATGACGCCGACAGCACCGGGGAATGGTCGAAGGCCCAGTTCATCAGGTGCCGGGTCTCGGTCGGCCGCCCCTCGGGGGTGTTGACCGGATCGCGGATCCGGTCGGGAAAACTCCGGTTGAGATCCACGCCCCCGCTGGTGTATCGTGAATCGGCGGCATACCCGTCCGGGTTCATCAGCGGCAGGACCCAGATTTCCAGGTCGTCCACGAGGCCGGTGACAGCGGCATCCGTCCCATAGGTGTCCAGGAGCAGGCGGATAAATTCCAGGCACAGGACTGTTCCCGGGGGCTCGTCGCCGTGGAAGCCGCCGATGTACAGGACTTCGGGCTCGTCCTCCTCCCGGTCGGGGTGATCGGAAATCCGGACCATCGGAAGATCCCGGCCCTGGGTGGATCGGCCGATGGAGACGACCCGGCAGATGTCGGCGTGTCGCGCCGCCAGATCCGACAGGATGGCGCCGATTTCGGCCGGTGCTGGATAGCCGTCGGCGGTTCGGGCCGGGCGGCCACGCGGAATGGGCGAGACGCTGAACCCCATATCCCGGAGGGCCGACAATGTCTCGTCGGTGCCATAGATTCGGGCGACGTCGCCCCATACGCCGTCGAGGTCGGCCCCCATGGCCGCCATCGTCCGGAGGTCGTCCCGGGTCACCGGCTGAATCCACGCCGGATGTTTGGGGGCGACGCCGGCCAGGGCCATGGCGCCGGATGACAGGATGGCGGCCAGGGCCCATACAGCGCACCGGGTTCGAATGCGGGTCCGGTTTATGCTTCGCGATCCGTCCATTTCGTCCACCGTGTCCACTGTGTCCACACCGTCCATCGGACGGCACCAAGGAAAGGATCCTCTCCCATGCAGCTTCGCGCCAAATTCGACCGGATGGAGTTCGCCGGGTCCCTGGGCGATCTCGGCACGCTTTTGCCCCTGGCCATCGGCATGATCCTGGTCAACGGGTTGGACACCATGGGCTTGTTTTTCGCCGTCGGACTCTTCTATATCCTGTCAGGGCTCTATTTCGGCGTTACCGTGCCGGTCCAACCCATGAAAGTGATCGGCGCCTATGCCGTGGCCACCGGGATTTCCCCCGACCGGATCGCCGCCTCCGGGGCCCTGATCGCCGTCTGCCTGCTCTTTTTCGGGGCCACCGGCGCCATCGATCTCCTGAGCCGGTCCATCCCCAAACCGGTGATCCGGGGCGTGCAACTGTCCACCGGCGCGCTCCTCATGTCCCAGGGGGTCCGGTTCATGCTGGGGACCGCGAAATTCCAATCCCTGCAGGGAGCAGTGGAACCCTACCTGACCCTCCAGGCCCTGGGGCCGATCCCCATCGGCATCCCCATCGGCATCCTGTTCGCGGCCCTGACGTTTCGACTTCTGGAAAACCGGAAACTCCCGGCCGGTCTCACCGTGGTGCTCGGGGGGCTGGCCATTGGCGCGGTGCTGGGCACCCATCGAGGATTCGGCGACCTACAGATGGGTATCTATCTGCCTGAAATCCTGCCCTTTGGGATTCCCGCCTTTCCGGATGTCACCTTCGCCCTTCTGGTCCTGGTCCTCCCTCAGATCCCCATGACCCTGGGCAATGCCGTGGTGGCCTATACCGACCTGGCCGGGGAGTATTTCGGCCCGCAGGCCCAAAAAACCACCGGCCGGGCCGCCTGCATCAGCATGGCCCTGGCCAACACCGGGGCCTTTCTGGTGGGCGGCATGCCCCTGTGCCACGGGGCCGGCGGGCTGGCGGCCCATTACCGGTTCGGGGCCCGGACCGCCGGCTCCAACCTGATGATCGGCGGCATTTTCCTGGCCCTGGCGCTGTTTTTCGGCCCCCATACCCTGGCCTTTCTCTACCTGATCCCCCTGTCGGTCCTCGGGGTGCTGCTGCTTTTCGCCGGCAGCCAACTGGCCCTGACGATCCTGGACCTCCGGGAACGGAAAGACCTCTTCGTGGCCCTGGTGATGCTGGGGATCACCCTGGCGTCCAACCTGGCGGTGGGGTTCGCGGTGGGGATCGCCGCGGCCTATGCATTGAAATCCGACCATCTGTCGGTTTAACGCGACAGGGCCAGCTGGATACCGAAGGCCGTCAGGATCGACCCGGTCACGCTGTCCAGAACGCGGCGGATCCCCCGCCGGGCGATCAGGGTCCGGGCGTGATCCACCATGGCCGCCAGAACACACTGCCACCCCATGGCGATCCCGAAATGGAGCCCCGCCAGAAACAGGGACTGGCCGAAGGCGGATCGGGCCGGATCGATGAACTGGGGCAGAAAGGCCATGTAAAAGACCACCGCCTTGGGATTGAGGAGGTTGGACAGGAATCCCTCCAAAAGAGACCGTCGGGCGTCCCTTCCGGAAACCGTCCCCTTCTCCGGAACCGCCATGGGAGCCCCGCCCCGGACGGCGCTTCGTAAACTGACGGCTCCCAGCCAGACCAGGTAAACGGCGCCGGCCAGCTTCAGTCCCCGGAAGGCCCATGCCGACTGGAGCAAAATGATGGAGACCCCCACAGCTGAAATGGACGCGTGGACCCACAGCCCGGTGCAGATCCCGAGGCTGGTCAGGGCGCCGTCCCGGAAACCGCCCCGGGCCGTGTTCCGGATGACCAGCACCGTGTCCACCCCCGGCGTGAGGGTGAGCAGGGTGATGGCGATGAGATATGCCGTCAGGCTGGTGTCCATTTTCGATGGGAATGCCGCCCTGGATTACCGCTCATTTCCGTTTTCCTGTTTCGTCCCCCCGTTTTGCTTGTGTACGGAGTCCCACAGTTCCCCGAGGGAATACTGGAGGATGTCCTTGATGGCCTCCCGTTCTTCCGTGGCAAAGGCGATGATCCGGGCGCCGGTCCGGATCACGGCCAGGGCGATACTGACCAGCAGAAACCCGCCGATGCCCAACACCACCAGTGCGAAACTGCGGCCAAAGGACAGGGTCTTTCCCTGGAGGTCGAATTCCAGCACGTGCCATTCCATGGTCTGGGCCCACGCCACGAGCAATTCCCGGATGTGCTCGGGGTATAACAGGGCGTCGAAAATCCGGTAGAAGAGTTTGATGGCGAAATAGAGGCCGATGAGGACCATGAGGACCCCCACGAGGGTGATGAAAAGGTTGGCGCCCACCCGGAGATTCGATTGGGTGAACACGCCGTCGTCTTGTCTGAACGGAAACACTTTCATGGGATTTGCCGCCTTTTCGGAATTTCGGGGTTAGCCATGGTGTTCGGCCCGACCGGCCGGATCGCCGGGGGCGGATTGCGCCGGTTTTATCGACGGCGGGACCGGAACGCAAGGAAAAAAACGGACGGGTTCCTTCAGGGGTCGATGAGATGGTTCTGGATGGCGAACCGGGAGAGTTCCGCATTGTTGCGCAGGTTCAGTTTCTTTAACAACCGGAACCGGTAGGTGTCGACGGTTTTGATGCTGATGTTGTAGGCACTGGCGATTTCGCGGTTGGTGTGCCCCTTGGCGAGCCGGCGGAGCACCTGGAGTTCCCGGGTGGACAGGGAATCGAGGAGGGATTTTCCATCCACGCCCCGGGCCAGACGGAGGGCCAGCAGCTCCGACACCTCTTCCGTCAGATACCGGCTCCCGGAATGGATGCGCCGGATGGCCTCCACCAGCTGCTCCGGTGCCGACTGTTTCGTCACATACCCCATGGCCCCCGCTTCAATGGCCCGGACCACATATTGTTCCTCTTCGTGCATGGTCAGGATCAGGACCGGCACATCGGGGCATTCGGCCCGGATCCGGGACACCACTTCCAGTCCGTCCATTCCCGGCATGGAGATGTCGATGACCGCCACATCGGGCCGGGTTTCCCGGACCGCCTTCAGGGCCGTCATCCCGTCCGAGGCCTCTGCGACGACGTCGATGTCCTCGGCCTCCGCCACCATCCGGCTCAACCCGGCCCGGACGATATGATGGTCGTCCGCCAACAAGACGTGGATCATGGTACGATGTTCTCCATCCTCACGAGAGTTGCCATTCGAACAAGACCTGGACCCCTTCGCCGGGCATCGACCGCACGGCCAGAGACCCGCCCACCAGCGCGGCCCGTTCCCGCATACCGGCCAGCCCCAGTCCATCGTTTTCGGAGTTGGCATTCGGGTCGAACCCGCGGCCGTCGTCCGTTACCGTCAAATCCAGCCTCCCGTCCGTGGTTTTCAGCGATACCTGCACGCTTTTGGCGTCGGCGTGGCGCGCCACGTTGGTCAGTGCCTCCTGGGCGATGCGATAGGCGGTGGTCGCCACGGCGCCGTCCAGGGCCGCCACATTGTGATGGTCGAAGATGCAGGTGATGCCGGTCCGTTTTTCGAAATCATCCGTGTACCATTCCAGGGCGTCCACCAATCCCAGATCGTCCAGGATGCCCGGCCGCAACCGGATGGCGATGGACCGCACATCCCCGATGGTCTTGTCGATGAGTCCGCACAGATCCGCGGCCCGGGCCGCGACCGCCGGGGCCGAATCCCTTACCTGGTTGCGAATCCAGACCGCTTCCATCCGCAGGGCGGTGAGCATTTGGCCCAGTTCGTCGTGGAGTTCCCGGGCAATGGCCCGGCGTTCCTGCTCCTGGTCGGCCATGATGCTCCCGGACAACCGCCGGAGCTGCTCCTGGGCCTTTTTGACGGCCGTGATGTCGGTGGAAATGCCCCCAACGCCGGTGATGCGGCCGGCATCGTCCCAGATGGGAAACTTGACGGACAAATAGGTGTGGAGGCCGTCGGACTGGGGGATCTGGTGTTCCACCCGGACCTCTCCTTTTTCCGACAGCACCCGGACGTCGCTTTCCTGGAACTGGCGGGCGAGTGGGGCATCCATGAACTGGTCCGCCGTCTTGCCCCGGATGTCGGCGACCGTGCTGCCGAAGAGTTCCTGGAACCGGCGGTTCACCGTGAGGTACCGCCCATCGAGATCTTTGATGTATACCACATCCGGGGTGTATTGGAGAATGCTGGCGATCTCTTCCGTCCGCACGCGGACCTGCCGTTCCAGTTCCCGGGAATACTGGCTGAGGGCTTCCTTGGCCTTTTTCAGGTCCTCTTCGGCCTGCCGCCGGTCCGTGACATCCACCGAGACGGCCAGGGACCGGATGATCCGGCCGGCGGTGTCCCGTTCGGCCACGGCGGACAGCAGGGTGTCGATGACCGCCCCGGACTTTTTCACGTACCGGTAGGGAACGTCATGACAGGATCCGGCCTCGAGGAACCCGGGCATCACCGTCTCCACCATGTACCGGGCCGAGTCACGGCTCAGGAAATCCGAGAGCTTCCGGCCGATCACCTCTTCCCGCCGGTACCCGAGTACATGGAGCCAATGGTCGCTCACCCGGACGAGGCGGCCTTCGGGGGTCACCGAATGGAGCATGGCCGGGGCCTTGTGATAGATGGAACGGTAGCGCTCCTCACTCTCCCGGAGCGCCGCTTCGGCGTCTTCCCGGCGCCGGATTTCGACGTTGGCCTTGCCGTAGAGAAACGCCACGCCGAGCCCCACCAGGAGGCAGAGGGCGAACACGACCTCTTTGGTGACATGGACCAGGGGGGCGCTCATCTGCTGGGAAATGGCGCTGAGATCCTGCAGGAAGATCACATGCCATCCCGGGAAGTTCTCCAATTCCCGCCGGAGGGAAAGGTACCGGTTGCCGTTGCCGTCCACGGCATGACCGTCCGCCTTGAGGGACAGGCCGATGGGCGACCAGGGGCCCTTGCCGAACTGTTTGGAGGCCGTGATGTAGGCGGCGTCCGCCTCAGACAGGCGGCCGAGGGTTCCGTAGAGCCATTTGTCCTGACTGGCGATGAAGACCACCCCCCGGGGGGAGACCACCATCATGGCCTCGCTCTTTTCCAGGTGGATCTGATTTTCGATCCGTTCAATGGAGGCCTTGATGACCACCACCCCCCCGGGCTCGCGCTGGTTTTTGACCGAAACCGGATGACTGGAATAGACCCCCCGCCGGCCGGAGGTCGTGCCCAGTGCCAGGTAGGTGGACGCCCGGCCCGCCAGGGCAAGCCGGACATAGGGCCGGAAATGGAAATTTTCGCCCACGAAGCTGTCCGGGGCGTCCCGGTTGCTGGAGGCGATGGTGGTGCCCGGCCGGTCGATGAGATAGCACACTTCCACTCCCAGGGCGGTCCGGAAATGGTCGAGCATGGCGTTGGCTGCCTCCATCCGCCGTTCGGTCTGCCGGTAGAGGACCCGCTGGAAGGCGTCGATGCCGGCCATGGCCCGGGCCGGCCGGATATTTTCCGACAGGAAGAAGGAGAGGTTTTTCTGGATGGTGGCCACCCGGTCGATGGACCGCTGCTCGGCTTCTTTGAGCGCGGTTTGTTTCAGGGACCGGTAATAAAGAACCCCGCCGATGGAAGCGGACAGGAAGGCGATGAGGGAAAGAACGAGGAGTATCAGACGAAGGCGCATGGTCGGGGGTCCCGGCGTTGAGGTGATGCCCAAAAGCGGGATATCTGTATCACACGTCCCGGAAAGACGCAAACGGCGGGAAGCGAGAAAACCGGGGGCAGCTTGCGGGCGATATCCCGGGAGGCTACCGGACGACCAGCACGGGGCAGGGGGTCGACCGCAGCACCCGATGGGTGACGCTCCCGAGGAAGAGGCCCTGCAAGTCCGTACGTCCCCGGGATCCCATGACGATCATGTCGCACTTTTCGATTTGAGCGATTTCCGGCAGGACACCCCCGGCAGGGCCTTCCAGCAACCGTTCTACGACGGCGATGCCCCTTTTGTTGAACAGTTCCCGGTACGGGGCCACCAATGTGTCGGAATGTTCCCGAATGCGGGTGATTGCCTCCTGCAGGTACGGTTCCCCGATGACCGACGGAAACGATTTGTGGCAGTGGACCAGCAGGACCTCGCCCCCCGCCATCGCCGCCAGGTCGGCGGCCGCTTCCGCCGCCCGCATGGAATGGTCCGAGCCGTCCACGGGGACCATGATTTTTTTCAGTTCCATGACGTCCTCCTTTTGTTGGGTTCAGGAAAAACCGTCACCGATATCTCTTTTTACGATACGGTGACATGGCCGGTTTTGTCAAAGAAAAACAGGCCGTAATCGGACCGGAAAACAAACCGGTCGATGGGAGGAAAGGGCAGGGGAAAAACCGGCTTGACAATTTCCGGGCAGTGGTTTTTGTAAGGAGAATTAGAGCAGGTCGCAATGGACCATAAACACGGAGGAGATCACCATGAACCGTATGGGAAGGACGGCGTTGGGTGGGGTGTTGCTGGCAGCGGTCCTGCTGTCAGGCTGCGCGGCCCGGACCCCTTATCTTTACAGTACCCTATGGGTTCAGACCGCGGCCGAGTACCGGGCCGGGGCCCTGGAAACCTACGCCGCGGCGGTTTCCCGTCTGGACGCGGCCCTGGCCGACCCGTCCTGGACGGCCGCTTTGGAGCAAACGGACGGGTACAGCGGCCTGCCCCCGGCGGTGGTGCTCGACATCGACGAGACGGTGCTGGACAATGCGCCCTTCCAGGGGCAACTGCTCCTGGACGGGGCGCCTTTCGATCCCGCCCGCTGGGATGCGTGGGTGGCCATGGAAAAGGCGGAGGCCATCCCCGGCGCTCTCGATTTCGCCCGGGCGGCCGCCAAGCGCGACATTGCCGTTTTCTTCATCACCAACCGCACCTGCAACGGCGGGAAGGGAAATGATGCCTGCCCCCAGGAAGCCCACACCATTCGCAATCTGGAGCGTCTCGGCTTTCCCGGCGTCTCGCCTGACCAAATACTCCTTAAACGGGAAAAACCGGGATGGGGCTCTGAAAAGGAAATCCGCCGGGCGGCCGTGGCGGCGGACCACCGCATCCTCATGCTCATCGGCGACGACCTGGGCGATTTCCTCCCCGGCGTCAAAAACGGCATCCCCCCCGACGGGCGCAAAGACCTCGTGGACCGCTACCGCGACCGATGGGGCCGCATGTGGTTTATCCTGCCCAACCCGGTCTACGGCTCGTGGGAGCGGGCGCTGACCGAGCCCAAACTCGGGCATGTCCGGGGGTTTTAAGGTCCGGCAAATCGCTTGCCTTTCCCGACATTTTGCGCTAAAGGTGACATGTCCCATGGTCATGCCGAGGTACGGTTGCATCCAGACCTGATTACATAGCGCTTCAGCGAGCCAGCACGCCCGCACACGGAAAGGGGGTTCGAGGTAACGATGTCCATCGGAATGGGTCGCCGGTTTCTTCTCTTTACGTTGGTTCTCTTTTTACCGATGCACCTCGCCGCCGCGGACCCCGCGACGGAAACCGCTCCGCGGACGAAGCCCAACGGCGATCCCTGGCGGATCGGTTATTTGGAGGGCGGCCCGTTTTACGATTACCAGGCCATCTTCAGGGCGACCCTGAAGGCATTCCAGGAGCTGGGATGGCTTGAGAATCGGCCGATCCCGAAGCCGGCCGACAATCAGGACAACCGCCCTTTGTGGCAATGGCTGGCGTCCGAGGGGGGCGACCGATTCTTGACATTCGTCCCTGACGCTTACTGGTCGGCACAATGGGACGCCGAAGCCCGAAAAAAGAACCGTCAGGCGTCTATTGAGCGGTTCACCCAAAAAGGGGATATTGACCTGGTAATTGCCATGGGCACCTGGGCCGGTCAGGATTTGGCCACCAACGAGCATAGGGTATCCACCATCGTGGTCTCCTCCAGCGATCCGGTAGCGGCGGGAATAGTCAAGAGCGCCTCGGATTCCGGGTACGACCATGTGGTGGCCCGAGTGGACCCCCATCGGTTCGAACAACAAATCGTGATGTTTCACCGCATTTTCGGTTTTAAAAAGATGGGGATCGCCTACGAGGATACCCAATCCGGCCGCTCTTACGCCGGCCTTTCGGATGTAAATCGGGTGGCGGCGGAAAAAGGGTTTGATGTGGTTCCCTGTCATTATGTGAGCGATACGTCGGACGAAGGACTTCGGTTCAGGACACTCATGGCTTGCCATACGACACTGGCCCGAAAGGTGGACGCCATGTTCGTCACCACCGGTGGCGTCGAGCTGGACAAATTCCCCGAAATACTGACGCCCTTTTTCAAACAGACCATCCCGACCTATTCCCAGACCGGATCGGACGAGGTCCGGCACGGTTGCCTTATGAGCATGGCCCAGGTCGATTTTCTGCCGGTGGGTCGGTTTTATGCCGCGACTGCGGCGAAAATTCTCAACGGCGCTTCGCCCCGCCAGCTCCCCCAGGTGTTCAGCGAACCGCTGAAACTGGCCATCAATCTCAAAACCGCCGACATCATCGGATGGCGTCCGCCCTTCGAGGTACTGGAACTGGCCGATGAAATTTATCACGACATCGTTACCGATGAGTCCTCGGACGCTCTCTACGGGGGCAACGGCGCCCAATGAAGCTCCAGTCCCGCATCAATCTTTTTGCCCTGACCATTCTGATCCTTTTGACCCTGGCGCTGGTGCTGATCGGGACCCTGGTGATCAACGACATCGTCTATGGCTTGAATCAACGGCTGCTGACCCTGGAGATAGAGAACCAGGTGCGGGAAATCGAGGAGGGATACGCGGTTCTCGAGCGGACCGGCGTGGCGGCCGTCCCCTCCTTTGTCTCCCGGATGAAAGCCGAGCGGATTGAAACGGTCCAAAAGGCCACCTTCGGCAAAACCGGCCGTTTGGCGATTTTTACAGAGGACGGGAAGGTGGTCTTCCATCCCAAACTGGAAGCGGGCCGGACGGTCGTCGCCCCCTACATCCGCCGGATGGCGGCCCGGAAGACCGGGGCCATGGCGTTCCGGGAGGAAGGAGAAAGGCGCTATGGGGTGTTCCGGACCTTCCGTCCCTGGCGCTGGCTGGTGGTCCTTTCGGTCACCGAGTCCGAGATGTTCGAAAAGCGGACGGTGTATCTATCCCAGGTCTCCCTCCTATCGCTGGTGATGCTCGGCGTCGCCCTCCTTCTGTCCACCCTGCTGACGAGGCGGATTGTCCGCCGGATCCGGGCCGCCCTGGAATGCGCCGACCGGGTCCGGGAAGGCGACCTGACGGCCCGGATCGACCCGATCCCCGTGGATGACGAGATCGGCGGTCTCCAGGAGAACATCAACGCCATGGTCGCCCGGATCGAGGAGCGGACCCTGGAAAACCGGAAGACCCGCCGGGAACTGAAGGAGAGCAAGGAAAAATACCAGGGGTACATCGAAAACGCCCCCGACATGGTTTTTGTCTTCGACGGCGAGGGCCGGTTTCTGGAGGTAAACGCGGCCGCCGTCTCCGCCGCCGGCTATACCCGGGAGGAACTGACGGCCATGGGATTGGCGGACCTGTTCCTTTACGAATGTAGCGAGGCGGGACCGGTGGCGGTCGACCGGTCCTGGGATGCGGCCCAGCCCGCGGCGGAGGTCCGGATCCAGCGGAAGGACGGAAGCCTCTTTTACGGCCTGGTGGAGGCGGTCCGCCTGTCGGAAAACCGCTATCTCGGATTCTGCAAGGACATTACCCAGCGGAAAAGCCTGGAAACCCAGCTTCAACAGGCCCACAAAATGGAGGCATTGGGCACCCTCTCCGGCGGCGTGGCCCACGACATCAACAATATCCTGGGCATTATCCTCGGCAATGCGGAACTGGCCATGGAGACGGTCTCCGCTGACAACCCCGCCAGCGAAAACCTGGAAGAGATCTACCGGGCCTGCCTGCGGGGAAAGGACGTGGTGCGGCGAATCCTCAGCTACAGCCGCAAAACCAAACGGAAGGCCGCCCCCCTGCGGCTGACGCCCATCCTGGAGGAGGCCCTGAAACGGCTCCGCTCGTCGGCCCCGGCCTCGGTTTCGATCCGGAAGAAAATTTCCACCGCGGCCGACGGGGTCATGGCCGACGCCGCCGGCCTCCAGCAGATCGTCATGAACCTCTCCACCAACGCGGTCCAGGCCATGGGCGAAAAGGGCGGGGTGTTGACGATCTCCCTGGAAACCGTCTCTTTTCCGGAATCCGACACCGCCGCCGACGGCCGTCCGGGGCCGGGGGATTGGCTCAAGCTGTCGGTGGCCGATACCGGGGCGGGGATCGAGGCGGGACTGATCGAGCGGATCTTCGACCCCTATTTCACTACCAAGGGGCTGGCGGAGGCCTCGGGGATGGGGCTCTCCATCGTCCACGGCCTTGTCCGGGATTACGGCGGAACGGTCGCCGTCCGCAGCGCACCCGGCCAGGAGACGGTCTTCGATGTCTTTCTCCCCGTGGAAACGATCCCCGATGCACCCGTCGCCGACACGCCCGACCCCATTCCCCGGGGGTGCGAACGGATCCTGTTCGTGGACGACGAAGGGGCCGTGGTCGATTTCGGACGGGAGATGCTGGCCCGGCTCGGCTACCGGGCCGAGACGGCCCGGAGCCCCCTGGATGCCCTGGACCGCTTTCGGCAGGACCCGTACCGGTTCGACCTGGTCATCACCGACATGACCATGCCCGACATGCAGGGGAGCGCCCTGATCACGGAACTGCGGGCCATCCGGGACGACATCCCCATCATCCTCTCCACCGGCTACAGCGACATCATGACGGACATCGACGCCAGGGAACTGGCGATCCAGGGGATCCTGATCAAACCCTACATGTCCCGGGAAATCGCGACCCTGATCCGCCGCGCGTTGGATGGGGCGGAGGGCCCGCCCCTGAAAGACGCCAGAAGGGCGTCCCGCTGATCCGGGGCCGTTGAAGCCGAGTGATGTGGCGTTATCCGGCGGATTCCGCCAGGCTCCGGTAGTGGCGCTGGAGCCCCAGCACCAGCACGGTCCAGACGGCGCAGATGAGAATGATGAACCCGCTGAACCCGGAAACGCTCAGGGTCACGGGGAGCCACCGGGTGAAGGCGAGGATGAGCAGAGAACCGGCCACTTTGAACACCCGGAACCCGAACATGTCGATCCATGCCTTGGCCTGGTAGATGAGCACCGGGTCGATGGGCACGTAGAGCTGTTCCCGGGACGCGCGATTTATGGAATTGGCCAGCCCCCGGTCGCTGATCTTGGCCGCCGATGCGAAAAAGAGGGTGGGGGCGCCGTAGAACAGAAACGAAAAAAAGCTCATGACGATGGGCTGAACCAGCAGCCCCGGAATGATCCCGGCGTACCGGTGGACCAGGGGGGTGATTCCCAGGTTGACGACGATGGAGACGAACCCCAGCAGGCTGAAAAACATGGAGAGGAAGGCGGTCCGCATCTCCTGTTCTGGGTAGGAGACGGCCACGGTCTTGAGAAACTGGTATTCCACCAGGGGCGACGCCAGTTGCGCCAGCAGCAGGATGCCGGCCAGCAGGAGAAGATAGGGGCTTCCCACCAGGATTCGCCACGCCCCTTCGTCCCGGGCGCGGCGGCCCGGGCCGATGTCCGGGCCGTCCACCTCGCAGTAGATCCCGCAAATGCCCATGAACCAGGTCAGCATAAAGAGCAGGAAGATGAACCCGCCGGCCACCAGGGTGAGGTCCGCGGTGATGAGAAAGGTGTGCTTGATGAGAAACCCCGCCATGGCCCCGCCCACCATGCCGCCGGCCAAGCCGCCGGTCCCCACCAGACCGTACCAGCGTTTTCCTTCGTAAATATTGTAGATGGAATTGCAGAGGCTCCAGAACTGCTCCACCAGGATGACGCTCATGAGATCCACGAACAGGTAGAAGAGCACTGAAACGGACGGCCCGGCGTGGACGATCAACAACACCCGGAAAAACACCAGGAGGACGCAGATCGCCAAACAACTGCCCAGTACCACATGGAGGCGGCTGATCCGGGCTACCAGCCGGTTGTAAAAAGGGATGAACAGGCCCATGGTCAGGGCGCTGCCGATCCAGACATAGGGGAGTTCGTCGGCCCCGACTGCCCCGATGAACAGGGACCGGCTGGCGGGCTTCAACTGGTAAATGGCCATGATGATCAGCCAGAAATTGGCGAACATGAACAGGGCCCGGATGCCCATGGATCTCAGCGCGATATATCTGCCAAAGCATTCGACGGAGCGATTTTTGGTGTGAATTATCATTTACAACTGCGGAAAAGCCGTCTATAGTGTCGGGAATTTTTACGCATAGCGATTCTTATTCTTTATGAAGGTTCAATTTCTCACTATTTCCCATTCGGAGCCGGGCGAAGATCCATGATGCGCACAAAACAGTCTTTATCCGTGTTTTTGGTCCTTTTTGCAATCCTTTTCACCGGCGGCTTCCATCTCCTCTCCGGGCCCGGCCTTGGGGCCCAGGAGACCTGCCCGCCGTTGAAAGTCTGCGTGGATCCGGCGCTGCAGAAAGCCCTGGAACGGCTCGTCGCCGATCTCGACATGGACGGGGCGGTCCACTCCAAACACCTGAGCGTCGCCCTGGTGGATATCACCCGACCCCACGCGCCCCGGATGGCCACGCTCAACGGCGATACCATGATGTACGCCGCCAGCCTCCCCAAAATCGCCATCCTCCTGGGGGCCTTCGACCGGATTCAAAAAGGGGACCTGCCCTTCGACAGGGAGACGAAAGAAACCCTGACCCGGATGATCCGCAACTCCAGCAATTCCTGCGCCACGGAAATGCTCAACCGGGTGGGCAAGGATTACCTGGCCGACCTGCTCCAGTCGCGCCGCTACCGCCTTTACGATCCCAGATTCAACGGCGGGCTCTGGGTGGGCAAGGAATACGGCAAGAGCCCGGCCTTCCGGCGGGATCCCATGTACAACCTCTCCCATGGCGCCACGGCCATCCAGACGGCCCGGTTCTACTATATGCTGGAAACCGGCCGCCTGGTGTCGCCAGAACTGAGCCGGAAGATGAAAAAGATCCTCGGAAAACCGGCCATCTGCCACAAATTCGTCAAAGGGCTGACGGCGGAACGGCCCGGTTCAAAGATTTTCCGGAAGTCCGGTACCTGGCGGTCGTACCACGCCGACAGCGCCATTGTCGAGCGGGACGGGCGGAAATACATCGCCGTGGCCCTGGCCCACCGGGCCGGGGCCGGCGCCGAGTGGTTTCCCCGGCTCATCGTGGGGCTGGACGACCTGATCTTCAAACCCGAGCTGTACGCTAGTCGACCGTCTTCGCAGGTCGGTGGAACGATTCGATAAGCCGGTGGATGCGGGTCCCCAGCGTCTGGTGCGCCACCGCTGAATTTTTCCGCAGCACGTTGGACATGACCACCGCCATGTAGAAAAGCGGCGGGTCGTGATAGGGCGACTCGACGATGGCCACCGAATTCATCATGTTGTAGACGTTCCCCTTGTATTTTCCACAGGAAAACCCGGCCTCCTCCTTGCATTTGTAAAGCGACCCCGACTTGAAATAGACGGCGGATTCCCGCAGGGCCGGTGATGATGCGTACCGGATCCGGCGCTGGGTCATATAGAGCAGCCGCTTCAGCTCCCGGCTGGAGAATTCGTCCACCAGGGTCCCCTTTTCCATTTCCACCAGGTATTCCATCAGCGACCGGGCGTTGCCGTAGCTGTTTTTACCCGGAACCTTCTGTTTTCCCCGCCACGTAAAAAATCCCCCCTGGCGCAGTTCCTCCGAACTCATCCCGTTCCGGTCCACGGGCAGATGGAGGGCTTCGGACAGCAGATCCGACAGCTCGCCCTTGGGCGTCTCCTTGAAAAAGGCGTCGATGGCCCCAGGGTCCAGGGGATACCCCTGTCCGAACCGCTTGATCAGGAGCAGCTCCCGCTGGTTCATTGAGGCGGCGGCGTTGGAACTGGCCGAAAACATCCAGTCGAGGTAGGTGTAGAGGTTGGCCGTGTCGCCCTTCCGGAGGGGACGGTACCGGATCCGCTGGTCCCCCGGTTCCCACAGGGGGATTTTATGACCGTCGCTGAGGATGAACTCGTCGGCGGTCACCTGGGTCGTTTTGAGAATCTTGTGGCGGGCCTTCGGATCGTCGGGATAGGCGTCGGCCAGGGCCTGGAAAAGGCCCAGCCCCACCAGGATTTTGCCCACGCTGCCCGGATTGTACATGGCCCCGTCCCGATGGCCGGCGTACCGGGGATTGTCCCGGTCGGTGAGGTCGAGGACCGCGATGCCGTACATATTGGCTTCCCGGCCCAGCAGGTTCCGGATCTGGGCGGTGAATTTGGCGTTTTCCGGCGGGATCTCGAAACCTTTCCGGTCCGTCAACCGGATGTCCAC
>CAYPCE010000008.1:0-47561 GCA_964409085.1 uncultured Desulfobacteraceae bacterium
AGCGACGGCATTCCGGACGCGATCCGGGTCGAGACCGCCTGGCCGGACGGCGACATCCCCGCGGAGGTGGACGCCCAGCAAATCCGGATGGCCTTGAAAAACATCGTCCAAAACGCTATTCAGGCCATGGACGGCGCCGGAACCCTGACCGTGGCGGTCCGGGAGGCGGAACCCGGCCGGGCGGCCATCGTGGTGTCGGACTCCGGGCCCGGCATTCCGCCTGAAAAAATGGAAAAGATTTTCCAGCCGCTGTTCAGCACCAAGGTCCACGGCATCGGCTTTGGTCTGTCCATCGCGAAAATGATCATCGAAAAACACGGCGGCGACCTGACCGCCGAAACGGCCCCCGGCGGCGGCGCGGCATTCACCCTCGCCCTGCCGCGGGCCCCGGAGGAGGTGGAAGGCAAATGAGCGCTGACCTGAACATTCTGGTGGTGGACGACAACGAGGACCTGGCGGTCAACATCAAGGACATCCTCCACGAAAAAGGGTACAGAGCGACGGTGGCGCTCAGCGGCGCCGATGCCGTCGAACGGTGCGGCGCGGCATCCTTCGACCTGGTGCTGCTGGATTACAACCTGCCGGACATGGACGGGCTCCAGGTCCAGGAACGGCTGTCGTCCCTCATCCAGGCCGATTACGTCATTATCACCGGCTACGCGTCGGTGGAAAGCGCCGCCTCGTCCGTCTTCCGGAAGGAGATCGTCGGGTATGAAACCAAGCCGTTAAACATGGAGCGCCTGCTGGCCTTTATCCGCCAGATCGACGACCGGCGGCGGGCGGAAAGGGAACTTCAGCGGAGCCGGGAACGGCGCCGGACCCTTTACGAGGCGATCACCGACGCCCTGTTCGTTCATGGTCTGGAGGCGGACGGCGCCATGGGCCATTTCAGGGAGGTCAACGACATCGCCTGCGACCGGTACGGGTATTCCCGGGAAGAACTGTTGACCCTGTCGCCGCCGGATATCGACGCACCCGAATCGGAGACCGATGTGCCGGCCATCCTGGAAAAGCTGAACCGCGGCGAGAGCGTGACCTTCGAGCAGCTTCATGTGGCGAAGGACGGCCGTCGAATCCCGGTCGAAATCCACGCCAAGTCCTTCCATCTGGACGGACAGCCCGCCGTCATCTCCCTGGTCCGGGACATCGCCGACCGGAAAAAGGCCGAGGAAGATCGCCGCCGGATGGAACGCCGCCTCCAGGACTTGCAGCGCCAGGAGAGCCTGGGCGTCATGGCCGGCGGCATCGCCCACGATTTCAACAACATCCTGATGGTCGTCATCGGCAACCTCGAAATGGCCCTGGAGGACGACGCCCTGTCCGCCGAAACCCAGGACAATCTGGCGGAGTCGATAAAAGCGTCCCAGCGGGCGGCGAAACTGGTCAAGCAGATGCTGGCCTATTCC
This sequence comes from uncultured Desulfobacteraceae bacterium, assembly GCA_964409085.1. GTDB lineage: Bacteria > Desulfobacterota > Desulfobacteria > Desulfobacterales > JAABSP01 > JAABTD01. The sequence continues at coordinate 1,407 of CAYPCE010000008.1, forward strand.
GGCAAGGGCCATTTCGTGGTGACGCCCCTCGATTTGAACGAGACCGTGGAAGAAGGGGTGGACTTCGTCAAAAGCGCCGTTCCGTCGGAAGTGACCCTGGAAACCCGGTTGAGCCCGGACGATCCCGTGATCGACGCCGACGCGGGCCAGTTGAACCAGATCCTATCGAATCTGGTCGTCAACGCCTGCGAATCCCTCCAGGGGCGGAAAGAGGGGCGGGTCGTCATCGCCACCGGCGTCGAAACGTGCAACGCCGAACGGCTGGAAGGGACCGCGCCCGAGGCGTGGCTGGGATACGACGGCCCCCTGGAAGGGGTCTGCTGCGGGTATCTGGAAGTGAGGGATAACGGGTGCGGCATGGACGCCGAAACCCGCAAACGGATATTCGAACCCTTTTTCAGCACCAAGTTTCAGGGCCGGGGCCTGGGGCTGGCCGCCGTCATCGGCATCGTCCGGGGCCATAAAGGATTTGTCCACGTCGATTCAACGCCCGGGGAAGGGACCGTCGTCCGGGTCCTGTTCCCGTTGCGCGAATCGCCCCCGAAGCCGACCGTACCCGGGCCGCCGGCCGAGACGGAGCGGAGGCCCCAAGGTTCGGGCCGGGTGCTGGTTGTGGACGACGAGAAACCCGTCCGGGACATGATCGGGACCATGCTGGAAAAGGCGGGATACAGCGTCATCTCCGCAGCCAACGGCCTGGAGGCGGTCAGCCATTACCACCAGCGCCCCGACGACATCGACCTGATCCTCATGGACCTGAGCATGCCCCTGATGGACGGCGTGGAAGCCTTCATGGAACTCCGGCGAACCGGGTGCGACGCACCGGTGATCCTCTCCAGCGGCTACAGCGAATCCCAGATCCGGCGGGAATACGCTGGAAAGGGCTTTGCCGGCTTCATTCAGAAGCCTTGCCTGAAAAAGACGCTGTTCCAGGCGGTGGGGGCGGCGATGGGGGGAACGGCGCCGGACTGAAACGGCCCGGCGGCCTTGATGACCGGCCATCGATTGGGGCTCAACCGGTTTTCCGTGTCCCTGTTTTTTGGAATCGTTACCTCGTCACCCATGGATTTGTCATGCATTTCCCCCGTTGCCATGATCCTCCCACCATCGGTCGGCGTCTTCCAGGTCTTTAAAAACAAAATTCGAACTGGATTTTCTGGTCGTCTATGGCGCCGAGATATTCCGCCGCCTGGATAAACCGCTCGCCGTAGTCCGCATCGTAGATGTGCTTCATCAAATACAGCATCACGCCCAAGGCCATATAATCGCCGAGCAGCAGCCGCTCATCCGGGTAGTCGCGGAGGTTGTAGAGATCATACGTGAACTGCGGGGTGTAAGGGTCGAATCCTTCTTCCGCGTCGCTGATCCCGGAAAAGGATCTCGGCGCGTTCCAAGGTCTCTGGCCATGGTATAAAGCCGTAGGCAGAATCACGGGGCGGTTAAGGAATTTATTGTTCTTTGAGCTTCTTTTCCAGCTTCTCTATCTCCGCTATATTCATCCCGGTAATATGTGCAATCTGTTCTTTGCTTAAAACTTGGGCGCGGAGAAATTGCATCACGGTTTTTTCAACACCGATGTCTATGCCTTTTTCCATGCCTTTTTCCATGCCGACTTCTTCGATGGATTGCAGCATTTTCGCCTCCTGAAACATTGGGTTTTCTTGAATGATGTTCCGGTACGTCTTTTCCTCGTCCGGGTCCAGCGGCAGGCTGTGATCGATCAACGAATACAGCACCGAGCGCTTGGGACCGTTTTCCACGCCGGCGATGCCGTTGACGGCCTTGGCTTTGATCAGCGGCCGATCTTTTTTCGGATAATCCGTCAGCGGGAGGTAAGCTGCGGCCAGGGGATTCTCGGCGGCTTTTTTCTCGAATTCTTCCGCCGGGATGTGTTTCAACTTGATCTGCCGGTAGGTGAATTCGTTGACCGGATAGCCGAACAGTTCGATCCGGTGGGTGTCTTTTACGGGTTTCCGCCATTTCGCCGGGTCGGTGAACATGGCGATGGGGAAAATCGGTTTTCGGAATTTGAAGAAGATCCCGCAGAAGCAATGGAACATCCGGTTTTGGAATTTTTTGGGTTTTTCGCCCTGGTGCTCCCAGTGGATGAGAATCTGTTCTTCTTCCATGGCCGCGAGGACGTCGATGAGGATCAGGGCGTCGGTGATGCGCTGTCGGTCCTTCTTCGACTGTTTTCCTGCGGCTTCCTCGAACAGGGCGTTGAGTTCCTTGTCCAGAAAGCGGGCGGTCTCGAAGTCGATTTTATCCACCAGATGGGGGAAAAACAACTGGAAATATTCCCGCAGGAAGAGCATCAGGGTTTCTTTGTGGCGGATGTCGAAGCGGTTGCCGGTCTGTATCATGATGGTGCGGCGCCTCCTTTGTTCTCATTGTAAAATCGGGAGAGTATCGTGTCAACAACTTGTTGTGGCCGGTGGCGGTTACGAGAGTATGTCACCCTTCAGCCTGCAATCCGATTGACAATTGGCATTGGATAACCTACAAATTTGCCTTACGTTAAACTGTATAAACGGTGGACTTCCCATGCCGAACGGAAGGAGAAAGCATTGACGGAACAAAAATGGCATCCCGGCACGCTCCTGGAAACCTCCGGATATTACTGGCGCACCTGCACGCTCCATGCGGGGGTCAAGCTGGACGTGTTTACGAAGATCGGAAACGAGACGCTGACGGCGGAAGAAGCGGCTGAAAAGATCGGCGGAGAGGTCCGGGCCACGGCCATGCTGTTAGACGCCCTGGCGGCCATGGAATTGTTGAAAAAGGAGGGCGGCCGGTACGCCAGCACCGAGGCGTCCGCCGCCTATCTCTCAAAGGATTCGCCCAAATATATCGGCTACATGATCCAGCATCACCACCACCTCCTTCCCTCCTGGGGACAGCTTCACGAAGCGGTCAAAACCGGCAGGCCGGTGCGGGGGCGGGCCTCCTTCAGCGACCCGGAGGTCCGGGAGAGCTTTCTCATGGGCATGTTCAACAACGCCATGCTCCAGGCGCCCATGGTGGCGGATGTGGTGGAGCTGCCGGATCGCGGTCACCTCCTCGATATGGGCGGCGGGCCCGGCACCTACGCCATCCATTTTTGCCTTAAATACAAGAGTCTTACGGCCACCGTCTACGATCTGCCCACCACCCGGCCCTTTGCCGAGAAAACCATTGCGCAGTTCGACCTGTCGGACCGGATCACGTTTAAAGAAGGGGATTTCACCGAAGACGCGGACCTGGGCGGCCCATACGACGCGGCGTGGCTCTCCCATATCCTCCACGGAGAGGACCCGGAAGAGTGCCGCAGAATCGTCAAAAAGGCGGCGGCCGCCCTCACCCCCGGCGGGCGGTTGCTGATCCATGAGTTCATCCTGGACAATACACGGGACACCCCCCTCTTCCCGGCCCTCTTCTCCCTCAACATGCTCCTGGGCACCGACGGGGGGCAGGCCTATTCCGAGGCGGAACTCACCGACATGATGGCCGGGGCCGGGCTCCGGGACATCAGGCGCCTCCCCTTCAGGGGACCCACGGATTCCGCCATCCTCGAAGGGCGCCGGTAGGAACCCCGGACGTCGGGGCCTATTGGGTGATCGGCTCGTTCTTTTTCAAGGTCTCGACGATATCGGCAATGGCCGGTTCCGCCCCTTCCCGCTTGAGGGTGCAGGAGCCGGCCCCGGCATGGCCGCCGCCGCCGTACCGGGAAAGGAGCACACCCACATTGACGTTGCAGTTCCGGTTGAAAATGCTGTGGCCCACGTTGACGATGATCTTGTTGGCGGCTTCGCCGGCGTACCGGATCCGGACGTGGACCACGGCGTCGGGGAAGAGGGAATAAACCAGGAACCGGTTTCCGGTGGGGGCCTCGTCGAAGGACCGGAAATCGGTGACCGCCACCACGCCCTCCATCCGGGTGTAATCCTCTAAATACCCCGTGTAGGCCTGGTTCCGCCGGACCACCGCCTCGCACCGCTCCCGGACCTCGGGGTCGGCCATGACCCCGTCGATCTCTTCCGTGCGCAGGAGGTCGATGAGCCGCTTCCAATAGGGTTCATCCTGGGAAGAATGGCTGGAGATCGTCATGGAGAGGAGAATGTAGGGATGGGACTCCGGATGGCGCACCTCCTCCTGGGTGAGATCGGCGGCGTCGATCTTGTCGGCCTGCCGGACCAGCTCGGTGTAGTCCCGGTTGAATACCGATCCGCCGTTGCCTCCGTAATAGTCGAAGATCACGCCGGCGGCCGAGGGCGCCATCTTGAAAGCCCCCTTGAAATCGTTGATCCGCTGGTTGGTGTAATGGTGATCGAACCAGAGGGCGCAGTCGGGGTGATAGGGAAGGTTGGCCACGATATCCCCTTTTTTAATGGCCACCGCTCCCTTCTGCATGTCGTTGGGTTCCACCCATTTCACCGGTTCAACGACCTCCTCCGCATCATAGAGCAGGACGGCGCAGACCACGCCGTCGAAATCAGCTCGTGTAACGATTCTCATGGACTCTCCTCCGGAAAAAAATTTGCGTGTGGCAACTGAATACCGTTATAATATTTGGCAAAAAGGGCCTACTATAGCGGTTACGAAATCAAATTACAAGCAACCAAATGACCCGCAAGGAGGCATTGCATGGCACTGTACCTCGTCCAGCACGGCAAAAATCTTTCCAAGGATGTGGATCCGGACAAAGGGCTGTCCGACGACGGCGCCGCCGATGTCCGCCGGATCGCCGACGTGGCCAAAGGCTACAACGTAAAGGTGAACGCCATCGCCCACAGCGGCAAAAAACGGGCGCGTCAGACCGCGGACATCTTCGCCGACGCCCTCTCCCCCGCCCGGGGCGTGGGTGAGCGGGAGGGACTGGGCCCCCTGGACGACGTGGCCGCCGCCGCCACCCATCTGAATTCCGAAGAAAACCTGATGTTGGTGGGGCACCTCCCCTTCATGGAGAAGATGACCGGCTACCTGACCGCCGGTGACGCGGAAAAGCGGGTCTTCAAGTTCCAGAACGGCGGCATCGTCTGCCTCGACACCGACCCGGACGGCGACGGCTGGGTCATCGCATGGGCCCTCATGCCCCGCATCGGATGACCCGGTGGCCGCAGGCCGCAACCGTCCTTGGGCTCGCGACAACGGACTCCGTTATCGCGTCAAACGGATCAGCCGCGGAAAATTCTGCGCTCCCCAGTTGAGAGACCCGCCGGTTTGTGATACACATCACTTATTTTGACCGATGGTTTTTTGGAGCAATGTTCTGGTAAAAGGACGAGACGATGCAAAAACTGATCAGGAAGCTGAGTGCCGCCATCCTCCTGTGCCTGCTTATCCCGGTTCCGGCGGGAGCGCAACCCCCGCCCACGGCCGGTACGCCGCCGGACATCCAGCTCATGCTGACCGCCACCCGGATGGAAGGCCCCCTGGATTTTTGCGGTGAACCGGTCCCGTTGACCGACCCCGACATCAAAGAACGGTTTGAAAAAGAGATCCTCCTGCTCCTGGACAAACCGGCGCAGGTCATCCTGTGGCTCAAACGGATGGGCCGCTATATGCCCTACATTGAGACCGCCCTCCGGCAAAACCGGGCGCCCGACGATCTCAAATACACGGCCATCATCGAAAGCTCCCTGCTGCCCCATATCGGCTCCCACGCCGGGGCCGTCGGGTATTGGCAGTTTATCCGCTCCACCGGCATCAAATACGGCCTGACCATCGGACGGGATTTCGACGACCGCCGCAACCTGGTCGATTCCACCCTCGCCGCCATCCATTACTACAAGGACCTCTACGCCGAATTCGGGTCGTGGACCCTGGCGGTCGCCGCCTACAACATGGGAGAAGCCGGTCTCCGGCGACGCATCCGGGAACAGGGGGTCCGGGACTTCTACAAGCTCTATCTCCCCCTGGAAACCCAGCGCCATCTCCTCAAGATCGCCGCCGTCAAACGGATCCTGGAAAATCCCGAAACATTCGGTTACCACCTCAATCCCGAAGATTATTACACCCCCATCCCCTCTGATCAGGTTCAGATCACCTGCCCGGACGAGACCCCCATCCGCCTCATCGCCGAGGCGGCCGGTACGTATTTCAAGAAGATCAAAGATTTGAACCCCGAAATCCGGGGAAACAACATGCCCCGGGGGACCCATTCCCTGCAGGTGCCCCGGAGCGGGAGCGCTGGCTTCGGCAGCCGCTATGCCCAACTGCTGGCGCAGTGGGAAGCGAATCAGCCCGGGCGGAAAACCCGGCAGGCCGCCACCCAGAAAAAATTGACCTATACGGTCCGGAGCGGCGACAGTCTGGGCCGGATCGCCGTCCAGTTCGGCGTCTCCGTCGCCGACCTCGCCCGCTGGAATGGTCTCGATCATCGGAAACCCATCTATCCGGGGCAGCGGCTGGTCATTTTCCGGTAGGCGTCCCATGCAAAGAACGACAGAGAGGCCCGGCAACATCTCCGGGCCTTTTTGCGTTATTCACCCATACCCCCTATCGAGGACACGATACCGCCATGGACTTCCAATGCATCATCTATGAAAAATCGGAGGGGATCGCCGTCATCAAGCTCAACCGACCCCAAGTGCTCAATGCCATGAACAAGCCGCTCTGGATCGATTTCCAGGCCGCCCTGGCCGACGCCCGGGCCGATGAGACGGTCAAAGCGCTGATCATCACCGGCGAGGGCCGGGCTTTTTCCACCGGCGCCGACCTGAAAGAATCCCGGACCCGGTCCGCAGAGGACTACCGGGACTACCTGGAAGCGCTCCAGGAGGCCTCCAAAAAGATCATCCGGTTCGACAAACCCACCATCGCCGCCATCAACGGGTACGCCTTGGGCTCGGGCTATGAATTGGCCCTGGCCTGCGACATTCGCATTGCGGCGGAAGATGCCCAGATCGGCTCCCCCGAGGCCCGGGTCACCTCATCGGTCACCGGCGGCGCCATGCGGCTGATCCAGGACCTCGTGGGACCGGGCAAGGCCAAGGAACTCCTTTTCACCGCCGAGAACATCGACGGCAGGGAAGCCGAACGCATCGGTCTCGTGAACAAGGCCGTGCCGCCCGAGGCCCTCATGGCGACGGCCCGGGACATGGCCGCCAAAATCGCCGCCAACGCCGCGTTTTCCATCAAGATGATCAAAAAAGGCCTCCACATGGCCCACGAGGTGAGCCTCGACGCCCTCATGGACTTTGAAGTGGAAGCCTGCCTGGCCTGCGTTTCCACCAAAGAACGCCAGGCCTCCCTCCAGACCTTCGAAGACCGAAAGAAACAATAAACCTTTGTCCCTCTGTCCCTCTGTCCCTCTGTCCCTCACTTAACACAGGAGACCCAACCCCATGTCCCTCCATAAAATCTTAAACGCCGAATCGGTGGCCATCGTCGGCGCGTCCAAAACCGAAACCAAGCGGGGCTACCAGGCCATCCGGACCCTGCTTGATGAACAGTACGAAGGCGAGATTTATCCCGTAAACCCCAAGGAAAAGAGCGTTCTGGGGTTCAAATGCTACAGCCAGGTGTCGGACATCGTCGGGCCGGTGGACATGGCCCTGATCACCACCCCGGCCAGGACCATTCCAGCGGTCCTCAAGGACTGCGGCAAAAAAGGCGTGGCCGGTGCAGTCATCATCGCCGGCGGCTTCGGGGAATCGGGCACGGAAGGGCTCGGTCTGGAAAACGAGGTGGTTGCCGCCGCCCGTGAAAACGGCATCCGCCTCATCGGCCCCAACACTTCCGGCATGATGAATTTAAAAGACCACCTCAATCTGGTGGGCCTCCGGGAGGCGCCCGAAGGGGAAATCGCCCTCCTCTCCCAAAGCGGCAACATGGCACTGACCCTCATTACCGAAGCCAAGCTCAAAAGCCAGAAGGGGTTTTCCTACTATGTGGGGGTGGGCAACGAGGCCGATATCCGGTTCCACGAGTACCTGGAATTCTTTCGGAAAGACAAGAACACCAAAGCCATCCTCATGTACGTGGAGGGGATGCGCGAAGGCCGGAAATTTCTCCAGCAGGCCTACAAGACCACCCTTCAGAAACCGGTCGTCCTGCTCAAGAGCGGCCGGTCCGCCACGGGTGCCAAGTCGGCCGGGTCCCACACCGGGGCCCTGGCCGGCATCTCCGAGGTGGCCCGTACCGCCTTCGAACGGGCCGGCATCATGGTGATTGATCGCTCCGACCAGCTCTTTCCCGCGGCCGAGACCCTCTCCAGCCTGCCGCCCATCAAAAACAACCATGTGGCCATCCTGGCCGACGGCGGGGGACATGCCACCATCGCGGCGGACCTGCTGACGGACCTGGGCGTCGTCATTCCGCCGCTGGGAGAAAAGACCCAGGCCCAACTCCGGAAAATCCTGCCGGCCTCAGCATCGGTCCGAAACCCCGTGGACGTGGCCGGGGGCACCGACGCCGACCCGACCATTTTTGCCGACTGCGCCGAAATCCTTCTCAAGGACCCGCAAATCGGCGGAATGCTGCTGGTGGGACTGTTCGGCGGCTACGGGATCCGGTTCGCCGAGAGCCTGGCGCTCAAAGAAGAGGATGCGGCCCACCGCATGGGCAAAAAGGTCCGGACCCGGAAAAAACCCATCGTGGTCCACAGCCTCTATTCCTCGAAACATCCCCACCCGCTCCATCTGCTCCGCTACTACAACATCCCGGTCTACGACTCCCTGGATGTGGCCTGCAAATCCATCGGCGTGCTGGCGGAATACGGCCGGTTCCTCGATTCCTACCACGCCAAGGCCAATTTCGTCTTTAACTGGCGGGCCAAGGCCAAACCCGAAGGGGAAAAGATCATCCGGGCGGCCCGGGAAGCGGGCCGGGACGTGCTCCTGGAACACGAGGCCAAAAAGCTCCTCCAGCTCCACGGTACCCAGAAGTTTAGAGACGTGCTGGCCAAGGACGCCGACGCCGCGGTGGCGGCGGCCAAGAAAATCGGAAGGCCGGTGGCCCTCAAGATCGTCTCCCCCGACATCCTCCACAAGAGCGACGCCGGCGGGGTCCGCCTCAATCTCGTGAACGAAGCCGACATCCGGGCCGCCTACGAGGAGATCCTCCAGAACGCCGCCGCCTACAAAGCCGGGGCCGACGTCCGGGGCGTGCTGGTGTCGCCCATGGCCCAGCGCGGGCTGGAGGTGATCATCGGCACCAAGATCGACGACCAGTTCGGCCCCATCATCATGTTCGGGCTGGGGGGCGTCATGGTGGAGATCCTCAAGGACGTGGCCTTCCGGGTGCTGCCCATTTCAGAGCGCTCGGCCCGGAAGATGATGGAGGACATCAAGTCGGCGCCCATCCTGGACGGCATCCGGGGGGAACCGGGCTACGACAAAAAGGCCCTGAAGGGGACGTTGCTCATGTGCTCGGAACTGATCGAATCCTATCCGGAAATCAAAGAGATGGACCTGAACCCCATCATCGTCTACGAAAAAGGGATCAACATCGTGGACGCCCGGATCATCCTGAAAAACGGCGACGAACCGCCCATCGTGGAGGCCGAACCCGAAAAAAAGCGGAAAGGCGGGACAAAGAAATGATCGCGGAAATTCTGGCGACCGGGGATGAGATCCGCTCCGGGGCCCTGGTGGACAGCAATTCAGCCCACATCGCCTCGGAGCTGGAAGCGGCCGGGGTGGCGGTGGCCCGCCACCTCTGCGTGGGGGACGACTTAGGCGCGTTGACGGCGGCCATTGAGGAGATCGCGGCACGGGCCGCCGTGGCGGTGGTCACCGGCGGTTTGGGACCGACGGAGGACGACCTCACGGCCGGGGCCGCAGCCCGGGCCGCGGGCGTCTCCCTGGTGTTGAACCGGACGGCGCTGTCGGATGTGGAAGCCTTTTTCACTTCCAGGGGCCGGGAGATGGGTCCGTCCAACCGGAAGCAGGCCATGCTCCCCGACGGGGCGACGATGATCGCCAACCCGGTGGGGACGGCCCCCGGCTTTTCCCTGACGGTGGGAAACTGCCTGTTCTTTTTCGTGCCCGGGGTCCCCTTCGAGATGAAGCGGATGATGGCCGACGCGGTGCTCCCGGCCATCAAGTCCCGGTTCGGAAAGGACCGGGAAACGGTGCGGGTCAAGACGCTGTCCACCTTCGGACTGCCGGAGTCGGTGACCGGCGAAAAACTTTCGGGCTTCGAATCGGCCTTCTCGGGGCTCAAGCTGGGGTTGCGGGCCAAGTTTCCCGAGATCCAGGTGAAGCTCTATGGAATCGGCCGGGAGGAGGCCGCCGTCGAGATCCTCCTCGAATCGGCCACTGGATGGGTTCGGGAACGACTGGGGAATAAAATCTTCTCCGAAACGGGCCAGTCCATGGAAGAGGCGGTGGGCGAGCGGCTGCGCCGGTCCGGCGCTACGCTGGCCATGGCCGAAAGCTGCACCGGCGGCCTCATCGCCCACAAAATGACCAACGTGTCGGGGAGTTCGGACTATTTCCTCTTCTCCGGCGTCACCTACTCCAACGAGGCGAAGATGCGCGTTCTGGGGGTCTCCGAAAAGACCTTGAAACAATACGGCGCGGTGAGCGAGGAAACGGCCCGGGAAATGGCCGAAGGAGCCCGGCAGGCGGCCGACGCCACCTGGGGCATCGCCACCACCGGCATCGCCGGCCCCGACGGCGGCACGCCGGACAAACCCGTGGGCACCGTCTGCATCGGCATCGCCGGCCCCGACGGCGTCAACGCCAAACGGTTCGTGCTGTCGTATCCCAGCCGGCGGATGAACAAGACGGTGTTTGCGGTGACGGCGCTGGATGGGTTGCGGCGGGCGTTGGGGTGAATAAGAAATGAACGCACCCTATCTGGAGGTAACATTCAGACATGGCCGCCCCATCGCCGCGTACCTTTATCTGCAAAGAAAAGCGGGGGACAAAAGTCATCGCACGGTGAAAGCAGAGTCTGAAATGGTGATTGATTATGAACAAAGCGGACAGGCGATTGGAATCGAAATTACGGCACCGGGAAAGGTAACAGTGACAGAATTGAATCGCGTGCTTTCCGCCATTGGTGCGCCGACTATAAACGGCGATGACATCGCCCCCTTGCAGGCTGCATAGCGAGAAAAGAATCGAAAGATAGACACCAATCCAAAAATCGACCCAAAGGAGCCGCCCCATGACCACCCGCCTCACCATCCTATGTGAAAACTCCGTCGCCATCCCCTTCGGCGTCGTCGGCGAGCACGGATTCGCCTGTTTTATCGAAACGCCGGACGGCAATTACCTGTTCGACACCGGACAGGGCTTCGGCATTCTCCAGAACGCGGTGGCCCTCAAAACGGACCTGGCGTCCATCAAGGGGATCATGATCAGCCACGGCCATTACGACCACACCGGCGGGCTGCCGCTGGTGCTGGGGGTCCGGGGCGCCGTGGACGTGTTCGGCCATCCGGACATGTTTTCGGAACGGTACTGGACAAACGGCGACGAGCGCCGGTTCATCGGCATCCCCTTCCGGCGGGAATTTCTGGAGGCCCGGGGCGCCCGGTTCCGCCTCAGCCGGGAGTTCGTCGAAGTCGGCCCCGGCGTCTGGCTCACCGGCGAGATTCCCCGCCGCACCGCCTTCGAAAAAGGGGACGCCAACATGGTCGCCCTCACGCCCCAGGGCGAAACCCAACACCCCGATCCCCTCACCGACGACCTTTCCCTGGCCGTGGACACCCCCAAGGGACTGGTCCTGGTGCTGGGGTGCGCCCATGCCGGCATGGTCAACATCATCGACCACATCATGGAAACCCTCAACCGGGACCGGATCTACGCCGTCATCGGCGGCACCCATCTGGGGTTTTCAGGGGAGGAGCAGTTCGAAGAGACGTTAAAAACCCTGGACAGATTCCGTATCGAGAAGATCGGCGTCTCCCACTGCACCGGCCTGATCAAAGCGGCCCAGCTCTACAACCGGCTGGGCGAACGGTTTTTCTTCGGCAGCGTAGGGACCGCGCTGGAGATTTAAACCGCGTCACACCGTAAAAAAACGCGGGACAGCACCCAAAGCCATTCCTTTCACGACCCGTGATCCGCCGCCAATGGGCATCGAGAAGGTCCAGGCTTTTTCCCGCCTTCCCGATGGCATCGAGCCGGCCATCGGCCACATCGGCCGGCTGGGTCCGCTGGCCATGAAGACCAGGGCCCGTTTCCGCTGGTTGCCGTCTATTCATCGTAAAGGAGAACCCGCGGAAAAAGTGTACCGACCCACGACCAACCGCCATAGACGAAGAAAATCGACCGTTGGATGGATGAAAGGAGCCCCGCCATGGTGCATAGCGAATCGAATCAAAAATGGAACCGACGCCCCGGCGCGGTGTTGGAAGAAGCGCTTCGGCTGGCGTTGGCGCTGGCGGTAATGCTGGGGGGAATTGTCCTGTCACTGGCCGGGGGTTCGAAAGGGATGTACTGGGTGCCGCTCTGGGCCATTGCAGCCATCGGGGGCTGGCTCGCGGCACCACGGCTGCTGCGGGCCATGTCGACTGCGGGGGTGTTCGGTCGCGTCCGGCTGAAAGACGGGCGACTTTATGCGTCCGGCCGGCATTTCATCGAACTTGATAGCCCCATGACGGTGGAGGCGCGGTTTCAGCGGGCGACCCTGCAACATCGGTTTCTTCTTTCCCAGGTGTCGCCCAATTTCGGCCGCGTGGAACGAACCGCCACCAAACGCATCCTGATGATGACCGTGGTGATCCACCAGGGAGCGAGCGTCGTTGCGCTGGCCGCCGACGCAATCGCCCGGCAACTCGAACAGCCGTTGGAATTGGAGGGGCTCAACCTGCGCCGCGTCGCCATTTCACCGCCGCCTGCACCGGTAGCAGCGCGTCTGTGGCCGCAGGACCTGGTCGACATCCTTCGAGTGCTGCAAACATCCGCCGGATATCAGACCGCCTTGAGCCCGGTTCCCGGCCGCGCACTGCCGGATCCGCGCCGGTCGATCTGGCCCCTCTGGAAAATGACCGCCGGAATCTTCGCGGTTCTGTTGTTGTGGATGGGCGCCGTGGCGGGCACATTCGTTTATTTCCGGCATGTCCGTTTGGAGGAAATCGCCCGGGCGAAGGCGGAGGCCAGTATGGCGGCGTCTCGCGCGGAGGAAACGGCCCGATCCACCTATCTGGGACAACGGGTGACGGCCCCGATGCGGAAATGGCGCATCGAAGGTCGTGTGGACGATGTGGTTATGGTGAAAAAAGTCCGCTTCGAGCCGGAGAGGGTCGAATTCATGGGGCCGATGCTGGTGGTGACCGTCGAGGCGATATTTGACCAAAACAATGAACCGATGCCGCCGGACACGGAAATTTATCATCGCCATGTGGACGACCGGATTTGGGTGGGCAGCCGGGTGGAACTGGAGCCTGGAGAGGCGCGGGTGGTGACGGACGAAGACACCCGATGACCATGGATGGTGCTGTACCCGGCATGAATGCCTTCCACGAACCGGAATCCCGACGATTTTTGCATCCTCACCTCAAGGCGGAAAGCGCCGACAAGCTGGGCGCCCATTCCATCAGCGCGATCATCGCCGACCCGGAAGGCGGTATCTGGATCGGCACGATCGACAGCGGCTTGATTCATTTCGACAAAAGGACCGGCGGATTCGTCCATTACCGGCATGATCCGGAAGGCCCAAACAGCCTGAGTTCCGATGCCGTATCGGCACCAGCGGCGGCGGGCTCAACGCGTTCCATCCGTCCACCGGACGCTTCGCCAGCTACCGAAAAGCTGGGGCTCGATGCGGACTACCCGTACGCCGCAAACCGGACCACCGGTTTTTCCAAAAACGGGATCCTCGTCCTGGCCAGCGACGGCATTCCGGAAGCCCGAAACACGGATGGGGAAATGTTCGGAAAAGAACGGCTGCGCGAACTCATCCGGTCATCGGCCCACGAGAGCGCCAAAAACATTGCCGGCCGGATTTTCGACGCCGTCGGCGCTTTTTCCAAGGGGACGATGCCCGAAGACGACCGGGCGTTGGTGGTGATCAAACATTCATGAAAACAAGACGCCATGATTAAATGATGAATTCATTTTGGTGTACACTCGATGCTGCCGGGGAATCGGCGGAGAATTTTTGTCGGCATCACCGGGCGGGCCGATGCCACCCGGCGCCTGTTCACCGATGTTTCCGGACGTGGCGGGCAGACGCCAACGTGCTCCCCCGGGGCGCCAGCGGCGCAGCAAGGATCTGCCGGCTGACGCCGTCCGGCCCGCCGGGAATTTGCCGGAGGCGGTTGTGGAAAATCTGGACAAAGCGCCAAAAGTATTTTAAGTAGGGGCCATGAAAACACGATATGCAATCCCATGGCTGATGGTGGCCGCCGCCCTGCTCTTCCTGGCTGTTTCCGGGGCTGCGGCGGCCCAGGATCTCTGGGTGGTTTCCGACGGGACCCGGCTCCAGGCGGAGCCGACCGCCGCGTCGGCTTCCGTGGTCCGGCTGCCCTTGGACGCGAAGCTGACCCGCCTTTCCACCGCCGATAAATGGTACGAGGTGCGGACGGAAAACGGCGAAACCGGCTGGGTCTACCGGGGCAAGGTCTCCGAGACCAAACCGGGGGACGAAGGGGGCGAACTGGACGAATTGCTGGGGGATCTGGGGGAAAGCGACATCCTCCTGGCGGCCGCCGACACCTCCCGGAGCGTCCGCGGATTTATGGACGAGCCCGAATCCGAAGGAGCGCCGCCCATACCGGAGCCCTACCGCAGCGCCCTCGACCGGGTCCTGACGTTTTATGTCGGAGAGGCGGAAGTCGATGCGTTTTTACAGGAAGGAGGCATTGGTGAATATGCGCCCTAACCGCCGGAAAACCGGGTTCGGATGCCGTCCGGCGATGCCCCGCCGCCGGTACGGTGGTGGATGGTGGCTGGTCATGGCGCTGGGATTCCTGGCAATGGCCGTTCCCGCGGGGGCCGATTCGTTTCAGGCCGAGGTCGTCATCGGTGACCGGCTGGCGGCGGCGGGGTTCCAGCGATACGGAATGCCCATCGAAAACGACGAGATCCAGTCTTACGTCAACAAAGTCGGGGCCGCGGTCACCCGAAACGCCGCCGAACCGGACACGCCTTTTTATTTCGTGGTGCTGGACAACGATCGGATCATCGCCTCCTGGTCCTGCCCCGGCGGCATCGTGGCCCTCACCACGGGGTTTCTCCGGGTCATGGAAAACGAGGCCGAACTGGCCGGGGTCCTGGCCCACGAAGCGGCCCACGTGACCGGCCGGCATCCGCTCCGGTCCTATGGAAGGGCCGACTTCGAAGGTTCGGCCGACACCCTTGCCGAACTGATCAAACGGCTGGCCACGGTCGTCTTCCGGCAGGGCATCTCCCCCTCCCTGGAGTACGCCGCCGATGACCGGTCACTGGAGACCGTTTACCGGACCGGATACGACCCCGGTGCCTTTGTCCATCTGCTGAAGCGGCTCCAGGAGGTGTCCGACGCGGCCCGCCTCTCCGGCTCCTGGTTCCGGACCCATCCGGATACGGCATTACGGATCGAACGATGCCGGACGCGCCTCGCCGACTTCAGGGACCGGGCCGAACTGGCGACCGTGCCCCGTCGATTCGCCGAGATCATGGGCCGACTGGATTGATCCCCGTTGCGCACCCAAGGCCATGACCTCCCGGAACCAGACCGACCGCCCCGCCACCGTTTCCCCCGGGAGCCGGCCCGTCCATCCTCTGGCATCCCGGAGATCCGGAAGACCCCGCGACACCTTCTGGATCTTTACCGTACCGCCCATGGTTTCCCTGTCCCTCGCCCTGGCCCTGGTCTTCGGTCTCTTCCTCCTCACCGCCATCTTCGATCCCGGGGGCCATGACTATCTGATCCTGACCCTCCTCGCCGTGGCGCCCCTGCTCCTTTTTATCTGGGCGGCGGCCTACTCAATGGAACAGCGCCGGACCGACAAAACCGAAAAGGACCGGAAGCGGGCCGAGGACGAAATCCGGATTCTGGCAAAATTCCCGGATGAAAACCCCAACCCGATCCTCCGGTTCAACGCCGATGCCATCCTGCTCTATGCCAATGCGGCGGCGGAATCGTTGCTGACGGTCTGGGAGTGCCGGGTCGGGGACCGGCTGCCGGAACCCTTCAGCCGCCTGTTTTCCGATGATGACGCCGATGTTCACGACCGGAGCACCGAAATCGAGGCGGGGGACCGGATCTTCCGCTTCACCGCCAGCACCGCCTCCGATACCGGTTCGGTCTATGTCTACGGCCAGGAAATCACCCGGCAAAAGGAATACGAGGCCCAACTCCTTCTCTCGGATGGTGTCTTCAACCACACCATCGAGGGCATCGCCATCACCAATGCGGACGGCACCATCGAACGGGTCAACCCCGCGTTCACCCGCATCACCGGGTACACCGCCGCGGAGGCGGTCGGCGAAAATCCCCGGATCCTCAAATCGGATCGCCACGACGCCGGTTTCTATCGAGAAATGTGGGAAACGCTCCGGGAAACCGGCCAGTGGCATGGCGAAATCTGGAACCGCCGGAAGAGCGGCGAGGCCTACCCCGAATGGCTCGCCATTACGGCCGTCAAGAACCGTCACGGTGAGACGGAAAACTACGTTTCGGTTTTCCATGACATTTCCGAGATCAAGCAAAGCCGGGAAATGCTCCATTTCCAGGCATACCACGATGCCCTGACATCCCTGCCCAACCGGCATCTGTTCAACGACCGCCTGGAGAGGGCCATCGCCTATGCCAGGCGGAAAAACGGCCGGATCGCCGTGCTGCTGGTGGATCTGGACAATTTCAAGCACATCAACGATTCCCTGGGCCACCCGGTGGGCGACGAATTCCTGAAGCAAGCGGCGGAGCGGCTGAAGCGCCACTGCCGGGAGGAGGACACCGTGGCCCGCCTGGGGGGCGACGAGTTCATCATCTTCAATTCGGACCTCACGTCCGACCGGGACGCCGTGGAGGTGGCCAAGCGGATCCAGCGGACCTTCAACGATCCCATCGTCGCCGACGGCCACGAGCTGTTTTCCACCACCAGCATCGGCATCACCCTCTTTCCCGAGGACGGCAAGGACGCCCACACCCTGGTGAAAAACGCCGACATGGCCATGTACCGGGCCAAGTTCCAGGGGAAAAATTCCCACGCCCTCTTCACCCCCGCCCTCCATGCGGCCGCCGCCGAACGGATGGAGCTGGAGAGCAGCCTCCGCAAAGCCATCCGGAATGAGGAGTTCACCCTTTTTTACCAGCCCAAAGTCGATCTGGGGGCGGACCGGATCGTCGGCATCGAGGCCCTGGTCCGGTGGTTCCGGCCGGACGGCGGCATGGCGCCGCCGGATCAGTTCATCCCCCTGGCCGAGGAAACCGGACTGATCCATCCGCTGGGGGAATGGGTCCTCGAAACCGCCTGCCGCCAAAACCGCATCTGGAACGATACCGTCCATCCCGATCTGACGGTGGCCGTCAACCTTTCCGCCCGCCAGTTCGGAGACAGGGATCTCATCCCCCTGGTCCGGAACATCCTGGACCGGACCGGCCTCGATCCGGCCCATCTGGATCTGGAAATCACCGAGAACATGGTGATGCATCACCTGACCGAAGCGGTCGGGGCCATGGAGCGTCTCAAGGCCATGGGCATCCACATCTCCATGGATGACTTCGGCACCGGTTATTCATCCCTGAGTTATTTAAAACGATTTCCCCTCACCCTTCTGAAAATCGACAAATCGTTTATCGGCGATCTGCCCCATAATACCGAAGACGCGGCCATCGTTCGGGCGATCCTCTCCATGGCCCATAATCTGGGGTTGCGGGTGGTGGCCGAAGGCGTTGAAACGGTCCCGCAACTCGATTTTCTGCATCGCTTTGGCTGTGAAGAGATCCAGGGATACCTGTTCAGCAAGCCCCTGCCGGCCCGTGAGATGACCCGACTCCTGGGCCAGAAAGGCGCCACCGCGGGGCTCACGGACGCCGGAAGACGGGATGGGGCGCCGCTTTGAGGGGGGGCGGACTGTCATGGCGTTTCGGATGAGGCGACTCAGGGGGAGCTTTCCTGGGTAAATGCCGCCCTATCCCGACCAGAATCCTGATCCTTCACAGGGGCTCGTCTCTCCGGCGCTGGGGGTTTCCGTTGCCATCAGCCATTGGTTTATATCGCGATCCATCATGAGCCCGCAGGACGCAACGTCAAATCCTGAATTCCAGTCACTCTCGCATTGACACATCGGTGTCGATGGTCTAATCAAGAGAATACGATCACTATTGCTGCAAGAACCGTAAGCGGGACGACACAGGAAAGGATCTCATCATGTTCGATTTTATCTACGAAACCCTCTCCAGTCTCGGTTACACCCATCCCCTCCATCCCCTCTTCACCCACGTAACCATCGGCCTCACCGTCGGCGCATTCGTCTTCGCTTTGGGCGGCAAAGTCTCCAGGGGAGACGGCATGCTGATGTGCGCCCGGTACTGTGTATCCTTGGCCCTCGTCGTCCTGATCCCCACCGTGCTGCTGGGGTACATGGACTGGCAACACTTTTTCGGCGGGGCCTGGCGCCTGCCCTTCAAGGCCAAGCTCGGCCTGGCGGGGGCCCTGCTGATCCTTTTGATCGTCACCGGGCTTCTGGCCGAAAAGGCGCAGCGGCGCAAGACCTCGCCGCTGTTCGCGTATTTTCTCTGCTTTCTCTGCGTGGCCGGGCTGGGGTATTTCGGCGGCGAACTGGTCTACGGAAAACCATTCGCCGCCAGCGAGCCCGCCTCCCCCGAGCCCCAGGCCGAAGAAACCACGGCCCCGCCCCAACTGGCTCTGGAGGGTGCCGAAATCTTTTCTCAGAACTGCGCCATGTGCCATGCGGTGGACACCACCGAGGAGGGAATCGGCCCGGGGCTCAAAGGCCTCTTCAACCGGGATTCCCTGCCGGTCAGCGGCCGTGCCGTGTCGGAAGAAGCGGTTCGGACCCAAGTGCGCGATCCCTTCGAGAATATGCCGCCGTTTCAGAACTTGACCGATCCGCAAATCGACGCCATCATCGCTTACCTGAAAACGGTCTAACCATGATCCCCCCCCATGCGCCCCTGGAAAGAAGACGCCATCCCCGAATTCAGCGGCACCTGCCGCTGAAGATCCAGCAGGACCGGACCTTTGACGTCACCGAAACCATCAACCTGAGTCGCAGTGGGGTCTACTGCCGCCTCCACCGCTCCCTCCCGGAGATGACCCGGCTGCGGATCGTCCTCTCCCTGCCCGCCGGGGACGGCGGGACCCCACCGGAGTATGTTTCCTGCGACGGGGTGGTGGTCCGATCGGAAACTCATGGCCCCGGGGACCACCGCATCGCCATCTTCTTTGAAACCATTCCGGAAGCCGACAAGGAGAAGCTGTCCCGTTTCATCGACCGCCGCCGGACCGAAGCAGCCGGATAGAGGGTTTTTCCTTCCCAAAACCGCGGCGCTCTGGTAAACATCGATCCCTGAATGGACGGGAGGCATCCCGGGACCGCCTCAACCGGATCGCCACCCGGTGTGGAACCGCGGTCTGCCGGGAGAAAGGAACGATGCCGATGACAATGATAGACCGCATCGACTGGTTTATCCCCGAGGCTGTGAAGGGGCAATTGGATCAACGCCGCCGGGCCCGTCAACTCGTTATTTTCGCCTTTATCTCGCCGTTGTTTTTCATCCCCAACATCCTCAAATGGGCCGCCATGGGCCACAATGGGCTGAGCATCAGCACCACGGCCGCGGCCATCGTGTCCCTGGCCATCCCGCCCATCATGCGATGGAGCGGTCGCCTGGCCCTGGCCGGAAACATCGCCTTTGCCGGCCTGGCGTGGCATTTCCTTTACCTTCCTTATTGGACCGGCGGCATCTATTCCAGCGCCCTCGGCTGGAACATGGTGGTACCGGTGCTGGCGGCCACGTTCGTGGGCATCCGCAGCGCCCTTTTCTGGTCCGTCTTCATGGTGGTCGAGGTGCTGGGGTTCTATCTCTACCAGGCCGCCGGGCATGGGCTGCCGGCCATCGCCTTTGCGGAGGACGAAATCCTGAAGGTCCACCTCGCCAACAACCTCGGCCCCCTTCTGGCTTTGGCCGTGACCATGTATTTTTCCGAAAAGGGCATTCAAACCGCCTTCGGCTTCCAGCGGACCACCCTGGCCGACCAGGAGACGGCGCTGACATCCCACCGGCAGTCCAGGGAAAAACTGGCCGGGATGGCCCGGCGGCTCCGCCGCATGGTACGGAAGATTCGGGAGATCACCGGCGAACTGACGGAGATCATTCTTCCGGAAATGGCCGATCTGACCCATGGCAACGATCGGGCCGCCAGCCAGGCGGACACCCGGGTGCAGCGGGCCAATGACCGGATGAGGCGCGCCCGTGACGTCATGACGTCCCTGTCCGACGCCATGGCGGCCATCGCCACCGCCAGCCAGGAAACCGGCCGGATCATCCAGTCGATCCACGACATCGCCTTCCAGACCCGGCTGCTGGCCCTCAACGCGGCGGTGGAAGCGGCCCGGGCCGGCGAGAGCGGGCTGGGGTTCGCCGTGGTGGCCGACGAGGTGGGCCGCCTGGCCAGATCGGCGGCCGATGCCGCCGACAGCACCGAACATCTCATTCACGAAACGACGGAAGGCATCCGGTCGGCGGTGGATTTGACAGCGGAAACCGACACTGCGTTCGGTGAGGCCGCCGCCCGGATGGAAGAAGCCGTGACGCTGATCCAGACCATCGCGGCGGCCTCCACCCGGCAGGCCGGCGGGATTGAGCGGATCACCGCTGCCATCGCCAAGATGGAACGGACGGTGGCCGCCGAATGACCGCCCTTCGACGCCAGGCCCCGGCAGTCGCTCCATCAGGCCGGAGTTCGGAATGGATCCGGCAGCAGCGGGACCGGTCTGAAGAACTCATTTCTGCGCCGGCCAGTGATTTTACCGCGGTTTACTATGCGGTTTATCATCTGCGGTCTCTTTTAGACGATTACCCCGAGGCCGCGGGCCGGCGGACGGTCGCGGTTCTCGAAGACCTCCTGAAGCGCGAGGATTTCGCCAGCCAGCGCCAGGGGCTCTTTCTTTTCCGGCAGGCCGCCCTGACCCTGGTGTCGGTCATGGTTCGGGCCGGGGGCCCTTCGACGGACGACGGCGATCTGGTCTGCGAGGCGCAGAACAGCATCGGGCGGGTTTTGGCCGAGACGTGGGGCCACGCGCACCGGGCGATGGCCGAATCTTTGGGGTCGCTGCCCGTGGCGGTGGTTGGGCCGCGGGTTGAAGGCGGCTGGTTCCATGATAAACAAGATCGATGCCTTGATCTGGGTCGCCTTCTGGACTGGCACGGACTAACACGGATCGGCACGGACCGTACGTTTGGCCGGAGCCGGGTATTCCGTCTGACCGGCGATGACCGGATTCTGGTTCTCAAAGCGACCCGGCCCGGCGAAAACCCGCGGGGTCTGATAGACGAAGTGCTTTGGATGTGTCGTTTGGCGGAAATGGCGGGAAGCTTTCCGGGGCGGTTCGACATTCCCGTTCCGCTGGGTCTGGATGGCCATTATCTTTTCCGAATGACCGGCGTTGACGTTCCGGGCGGCGCTCCGGATTCTGTGAAAGGTCATGCCATCGCGTTTCTCGCCCACCCCGATTATTTCGCCTATCCGGTCGGGCCTGGAAACAGCGGCCTTGACGGGGCCGCGTTTACAGAACTGATGGTGCGAAATGCATGGTTGATGGGAAAGTTGATGGCCGAGGGCGTCGTCCATACGGCGCCGATCCCGCTGTTCCACAACCGGGTTCAAACGGACCGACGCCGGGACGGCGGCCATTATGAATGGTTCCGGGCCGGGCGCCTCGACCGGTGGCTCGCCTCCTGCGACTATCCCAATCTAGGCGTAACGGGCCTCCGGGATTTCGAGCATTTCGTTGCCCTGTCCGACCGGAATGCGAACCTCTACCGACATATCGGAACCCATTTCCTGAGCCTGCTGCTGATCATGGGCGCCTACTTCCGCGGCAAGGCCCCGGACCGGAGGGGGCTCGACCCGGAGGGCCACCCCGTGGATGTCCGGGACCTGTTCGATCCGGATCTTCTAGCAGAGCTTATCGAAGGCGTCTTCAGGGCATATTATGAAGGATTTACAGGGACGCCGTTTACCGGCCCTTTGCCGCTGGACATTCCCGGACTGGTGCTGGCGATGATCGAGGAGATGGGCGTGGACCGGCACATGGAAGAGGTGCTGCGGGTGGCGGACCAGGAAGGGATGACCGATGTCGACTATCGGGTGTTCCTTGAGGAGCGGGGGTTTTCAGGCGCCCGGATAAAGAGGCTGCCCAGAGGCGCCGCCGATATCATTTTTCACAGCGGGCCCCATTTGGGCGGGTTCAATCGGCCCATTTCGCTGCCGGAGATGATCCGGGCCGTGGAAACTTTTTCGGCCCTCTGCATGGCGGGGCGCTATCGACAGTGCCGCGCCGCCGGACATGTGCATCCTGAAGAATGGGACCCCGGCGTATGACCGGCTGGCTCTTAGCGTTTTTCGTGTTCGCCGGCGGGCTTTTCTCTTTAAAGATGGCCTATGTCCTCTGCACCGCCCTGGCGCTGCCCGCCACTCAAGGGGCGCTGTACGTCTCTACGTCCCGGCCGCGGATCGCCGCCGCCCTGGACGCCGTGCCGTTGCGGCCCGGCGACCTGCTGGTGGACCTGGGATGCGGCGACGGCCGCGTGCTCCGGCTGGCCCGGCGGCGGTGTCCAATCCGGGGGATCGGATATGAACTCAACCCCCTGGCCTATGCCAAGGCCCGGCTGCTTTGCTTCGGATCGCCGGGGATCGAGGTCCGGATGCGCAATTTCTGGTCCGCCGATCTGTCCGGGGCCCGGGTGGTGTTCTGCTATCTTTTCCCCGACGTCATGGCCCGCATGGCCCGGAAGCTGACGGCGGAACTCCGTCCCGGCGCCATGGTGGTCTCCTGCAATTTCCCCCTGCCGGGGTGTCGGCCGGAACGGGTGCTGCGGCCCGGCGGGTCTCTTCACAATGATCCCATTTATATCTACAGCGCCGACGCGATGCGCGATGAACCGAAAGCGACGACATGAAGATGGACGATCTGCTGAAGCTGCTGGGGGAGACCTACGAAAACAAACTTCCCTTCAACCGGGTATTGGGCCTGCGGATCGGCGCCCTTTCGGAGACGGCGGTCACCGTCCACTTCGACATGCGGCCCGATCTGGTGGGCAATTTCGTCCACGGCATCCTCCATGGCGGGGTCATTTCCGCGGCCCTGGACGCGACGGGCGGCATGGTGGCCACGGCCGGGATCCTACGCCAGGCGGCGGCCGAGGGGACTGAAGCCGCCGTTGCCCGCATCGCCCGCGTCGGCACCATCGACCTTCGCGTCGATTACCTCCGCCCCGGCAGGGGCGAACGGTTCACCGTAACCGGCAACCCCATGCGGACCGGCCGTAAAGTGGCCGTGGTCCGGACCGAACTCAAAAACGAATCGGATGTGCTGATCGCCGTGGGGACGGGGACGTATATCGTGGGGTGAGAAGGGCCGCCCGTTTTTGCGAAAAAAAGAGACGATCAGCCCGGTCGCGTCATTCCGGAGATCGCGTCCGGGAAGGACGCCATCCATTTTTCCATGCCGTCCGTGTCCATCGCATCGGCGCAGAGATGGAGGTTTTCGCCGTAGGTCCCCAGGGCCGGGTGGCCGTATCGGTCGGCGATGGCTTTTAACTCTTCGGCGAAGTCGATGATGTCGTCGATGAAATAGATGTCTTTGATGTCTTCCCACTTGTCGCGCATGGCGGCGAGTTCATCCATCATTTCAGGCGAACAGGGGGGAGGGGCGGCCTCCGGATGCGGGGCCGGCGTTTCGCGGGACGCCCCTTGCCGGGGTAGAAACGGCGCCAATTCACGGAACAGGCGACGTTTGGTGATGGGCTTCCGCAAATAGCCGTCGAAAATTTGTTTCCGTTCGTCTTCCGCGCCTTTCAGCCCGGATGCGGTCATGGCGATGACGGGAATCCGGCTGAGATCGTCGTCTTTTTTCATCCGGACGGCGATTTCCACGCCGTCGGCGCCGGGCATGATCAAGTCCATCAGCACCACGTCGGGGCGATCCGTCGGCAGGCGTCGGAAAGCATCCTCGCCGTCTTCGGATTCGATCACCGTCAGCGCGGTCTCATCGAGATAGGCGGCCACCAGCCGACGGTTGTCGGCGATGTCGTCCACCACCAGGACGGTGGCCGGGTCGAACTGGAGGGTTTCAGAACGGTCGGCTTCATCGGGGTCGTCGACGCATCCCTCCGCGACGACCTGGAGGTTCGGAAACGATACCGAAAACACGCTCCCTTTCCCCTTTTCGCTTTCCACTCCGATGGTCCCGCCCATCATCTGGACGAGCTTCCGGGTGATGGCGAGTCCCAGTCCGGTGCCGCCGTAATGGCCGACTTTCTGCCCTTTCTGCTGGCGGAACGGGGCGAAAATGGATTCCTGTTGGTCGCGGGGGATGCCGATGCCCGTGTCCTCGACGGTGAGCGCCAACCGGAACCGGTCTTCCGTCCCATCCTCGAACCGTCCGGCGGCGGCGAACCGGACGCGCCCCTTGTCGGTGAATTTCACGGCGTTGCCCACCAGGTTGATGAGGACCTGCCGGAGGCGGACTTCATCGAGGGCGAGAAACCGGGGGACCTCCGGGCCCGTCTCGGCCGTCAATTCGAGCCCTTGCCCGGTTGCGTCCTTTTCGAAGAGCCGTCGGGTCTCGCCGATGATTTCCTCGATTTTCACCGGCCCATATTCGAGGTCCAGCGCGCCGGACTCGATTTTCGAAAGGTCGAGGATATCGTTGATGATGGCCAGCAGGGTCCGGCCGGCGGAGATGATGGCGTTCAAATGGGCTTTCTGGCGCGGTTCCTGGATGAGCGGGATCAGGATTTCGCTGAAACCGAGAATGGCGTTCATGGGGGTCCGGATCTCATGGCTCATGTTGGCCAGGAATTCGCTTTTGGCCCGGTTGGCGATTTCCGCCGCCTCCTTGGCGTCGGCGAGTTCGGCGGTCCGTTCGCGCACCCGGAGTTCAAGGGTTTCGTTGGCCCGGCGCAGCGCCTCCCGGGCGGCTTTTTCCTTCTCCAGGGCGGCGATCAGGAGCCGCTGTTTTTCGTTCAGCTCCTTGCATTGGGTGTAGGCCCGGAGCGCCTCGGTGATGGTGAGCTGAAAATCGGCTTCGTCCCAGGGTTTGGAAATGTACCGGTAGAGATCGGCCTGGTTGACCGCGTTGCCCACCGCCTCGGCGTCGGCCTGGCCGGTGAGAAAGATTTTGAGCGCCTGGGGGTATCGGCTGTGGATCGTGCTCAACAGCTCGTCGCCCTTCATGCCCGGCATGATCTGGTCGGAAATGATCACAGGCACTTCGACCCCATCGGCCAGGAGGTCTTCCATGACCTCCAGGGCCTCTTCGCCGCTTTCGGCCAGTTCGATGGCGTAAGCGTCCCCCACGTAGCGCCGCAGTTGGTCCGTGAGACTGGTCAGAACGACGCTTTCATCGTCCACGCACAGGATGGCCGGTTTTTTCATGTTTTTTCCAGTCCGGAGACGAGGGTTTCAATAAGATCTTTCTCGCTCCAGGGTTTGTAGAGACAGCGATGAAGATTGGCGCGTCGTCGCGTCCTGTCGACGGCCGTCTCGTCGGCCTGCCCGGTGAGCAGGACGGTGACGATGTTCGGAAACCGCTCGTGAACCTTCGTGAGGAACTCGTCGCCTTTCATGCCCGGCATCAACCAGTCCGAGACGATGATCAGTACCTCCATGCCGTCCTCGTGGAGTTCCTCGACCACCTCCATGGCCTCGTCGGCGCTATCGGCGAATTCGTACTGGTAGCTGTCCTTGAAATGGTTCCGGAGCTGATCCCTGAGGCTCGTCAGTATCATTTCCTCGTCGTCGACGCACAAGATGGCTTTTCGGGGCATGGCGGTTTTTCCTCGTCGTTTTTCTCGTAAGGGCGGAGCGGTCGGATGTCCGTCAAGGGCAGCGTGATGGTGAACGCCGCCCC
Source organism: uncultured Desulfobacteraceae bacterium (assembly GCA_964409085.1). Taxonomy (GTDB): domain Bacteria; phylum Desulfobacterota; class Desulfobacteria; order Desulfobacterales; family JAABSP01; genus JAABTD01. Next base: position 27,374 of record CAYPCE010000008.1, read on the forward strand.
GTCCGGCCGGTTTTCCACATGGATTTCACCGTCGTGGCGGTCGACGATCCGGCGGACGATGTTCAATCCGAGCCCGCTGCCCTCGCCGGCCGCCTTGGTGGTGAAGAACGGGTCGAAGATGCGGTTCATGATCGCTTCCGGAATTCCGGGGCCGGTGTCCGCGAACCGGACGCGGATCGCGGTTTCGGTTTTTTCGATGCGGATGTCGAGCCGCCCCTTGCCGTCCATGGCCTGGATGGCGTTGTGGACGAGATTGGTCCAGACCTGGTTGAGTTCATCGGGATAACAAAAAATCTCCGGGACGTCTCTGTAGTCCGTATTCACCTCGATGCCGCGTTTCAGGTGGTTGTGGTAGAGGGTCAGGACCACGTCGATGCCTTCGGGGATGTTCGCCCTGATTTTTTTGCCGGACGGGTCGAAGTGGGAATACCGTTTGAGGGCGAAAACGACCTTGGCGGCCCGTTCCACGGCCGTTTCGATGTTCCGGCCGTTGTTTTGCTGGATATACAGATCGTGGGCCGCTTTGAGGACGAACCGGCAATCCGGGGATTTCAAAAGCGGCAGGAACCGATCCGCTTCGCCCGCGAGGCCCATGCTCACCAGGGCGTCGGCCACGGTTTCAGCGTCCGCTACGCCTCTGTCGGAGAGCCGGGCGCTCAGGGAGCGGCGCGCCGATCGGGCCTCCCTCGAAGAAAGCCGTTCCCGGTCTTCCATGGCGGCGTGGACCAGGGCCAGGAAATCGTCCCGCCGTTGGGGCGCGAGGTCGTCGAACAACCGGGGAAGCCCGTCGATGAAGCGTTGAACGGCGTTGGTCACGTTGGCGATGGAGGCCCGGACGGCGCCCAGGGGCGTGTTGATCTCGTGGGCGACGCCGGCGATGAGCTGGCCGAGGGCCGCCATTTTCTCCCGGTGGATCAACTGGTCCTGGGTTTCCCTCAGTTGTTCCATGGCCTCCGACAGGGACCTGTTTTTCGCTTCCAGTTCCGTCCGGAGGCGGCGCAGGTTCAGATGGGTTTCCACCCGGGCGATCACTTCTTCCGCCTGGAACGGTTTGGTGATGTAGTCCACCCCGCCCACGGAAAACGCCTTGACCTTGTCGTCCACGTCCGTCTTGGCGCTCAGGAAAATGACGGGGATGTCGCGGGTGTCGGCCTCGCGCTTCAATCGCTCGCAGACCTCGTAGCCGGAAAGATCGGGCATCATGATGTCGAGCAGGATCAAATCCGGCGGCTCGGCCCGGGCCGCGGAAAGCGCCAGTTCGCCGTTGGGCACGGGCCGCGCCATATAGTGTTTCTCGGACAGGATGGACGCCAGCAGGCGCAGATTGGCGGGCGTGTCGTCCACGATCAGAACGCTTTGTCGGTCTTCTCTCATTGAGCGTCTCCAGCGGAGCGGATCAGCTCCATAATCGTCGCATATTCAAAATCGTCCACCAGGCGGCCGAGGGCGTCGGCGAGTCTTGGATCATGGGCCCGGACGGCGTCGAGGGCCCCGGCGATGCGGTCCATGTTGACCCGGGCCACGGCGTCCGACAGATCCTGGCGGAGGTCGGGGGGCAGGGCCGCCATGGCTTCCGGCGTAGGGGCGGCGGCGTCGGGTTCCGGCCCGTCCGGGGTCGTTTCCTCGTCCAGCAGATACCGGAGCCCCAGGTGCTTTTCCATGGCGTCGAAGATTTCCGACTCGCGGAACGGCTTCCGCACGAAATCGTCGCAACCGGCCGACAGGACGACGGCCCGCTGTTCGTCGAAGGCGCTGGCCGTCAGGGCGATGACGGCCGTGGCCTGCCCCTTGGCCGTGGCCTTGATCCGCTTCGTGGCCTCGTACCCGTCCATGACCGGCATCCGCATGTCCATCCAGATGAGGTGGGGATCCCAGGATTCCCAGATCTCCAACGCCTCCGCGCCGTTTTCCGCTGTTTTGACGGCAAAGCCGATGGGGGACAGCAGCTTTTCCATCAAATGGCGGTTGGTCATCCGGTCGTCGACCACCAGGATCCGGCATTCGGCCTGATCCGGCGCCAGTCCGACCACCCGGCGGGCGGGGCCGGTCTCCGGCGCATCGGCGGCGTCGGCGACCACCGCCGCGATCGAAAATGAGAAGACCGCGCCCCGGCCCACTTCGCTCCTGACCGTCATGTCGCCGCCCATCATCCGGGCGAATTTCCGGCTGATGGCCAGTCCGAGCCCCGTCCCTTGCTGGGATTTCCGGCCGGTTTCCGTCTGGACAAAGGCGTCGAAAAGGGTTTCGGTTTCCTCGGCGGTGATGCCGGGCCCCGTGTCCTCGATTTCAAAGAGCAGGACGACGCGTTCGTCCGGCGCCGGCGGCGCGTCCACCGGCGGTTGAACGCCGACCCGCACCGCGACGCCGCCTTCCTCCGTGAATTTGAGCGCGTTGCTCAGCAGGTTGACGAGGATCTGGCGGAGCCGGCCCTCGTCGGTCCGGACGAACCGGGGCGCGTCGTCGGCCGTCTCCACCAGAAACCGCAGCCCCTTCTCCTTCGACCGCATTCGGAACATCTCCTGGATGTCGGCCATGAGGCGCGGCAGCTCGAAGTTCGTTTCGTGGAGGGTGATACGGCCGGCTTCGATCTTGGACAGGTCGAGCACGTCGTTGATGAGCATCAGCAGATGCTCGCCGCTTCGCAGGATGACGTCGATGGTCTCCCGGTGCTCGGCGGGGAGATCGGTCCGCTTGGCCAGCAACTGGGAAAAGCCCATGATGGCGTTCAGCGGCGTGCGCAGTTCATGGCTCATGTTGGCCAGAAAGACGCTTTTGGCCTGGTTGGCGATTTCAGCGGCCCGTTTGGCGTCGGTCAGCTCGGCGGTCCGTTCCTCGACTTTTCGCTTGAGGGTTTCCGCATGGCCTTCCAGCTCCGCGTTGGCGGCCTGGAGGGCCTCTTCCGCCGCTTTCCGGACCGACACCTCCTCCCGGAGCTGGTCCGTGCGGCGCTGGATTTTGCCGGCGGCCTCCCGCAGATTCCGGATCATGCCGTCGATGGCGTTGCCCAGGGCGTCGTGGGCCGAACGGGGTTGGACGTCGATCGTCAGGTCGCCCTGGGAGACGCTCGTCGCGGCGTCGGCCATCTCCATGAGATACCGGGTCATCCGCCCGTAGGCCTCCCGGGTCTCCAGGAGCCTTTCGACGATCTCGTTGAAGGCGGCGGCGGTCTGGCCCACCTCGTCCTGGAGGTCCACCGACAGCGGGACGGCCGTCACCGTAAAATCGGACCGGATGTCTCCCTCGGACAGGCGCGACATCCGGCGGCTCAGGGTCTTCAGGTCCGTGTGGGCCACATCCTGGGATGCGCGCATGACCCGTTGCAGGGGCCGGGTCATCTTCCGGGACAGCAACAGGCCGATGACAAGGCCCATCGTGATGGCGACCAGGGTGGCCCCCAGCAGCTCGATCCGCGTGTCGTCGGCCAGCTTCCGGGAAAACCGGTTGTACCGGCCGTAGGCCGCTTCGATGTCGGCCGCGATGGCCGCCGCCGCGCGGCTGATGTCGGATTCGATGACGTCGAGTTCCTCGGCGAACAGTTTCTGGAGGCGCTTGTAATCGTTCCGCACCGTCCCAAATTCCTTGAAATACGTGTCCACGGCCGCGGCGGCCGCGGCGGCGTTGTCTTTCATGGACGGTTCTTCGAGGGCCTTGGCCAGAAAGCCGAGAAACCGCTTGACGACCCAGTATCCTTTGCTGAAAGAGGCCATATGGCGCGGGTCGCCCTCTTCGAGAAAGCGGGTCGCGTTGAGCCGCATCATGTGGAACCCGTCCCGGGCGTTGCCGTAGGCCAGGAAGACATCCGACGCATTCTGGGAGTTGACGCCCACCCGGATGGCCGACAGCTTCTGTTCGATGAGCAGTTCCTGTTCGTTGAGGATGGTGGAAAGCAGCCGCTGCCGCCGCCCGATAAGACCGGTGATTTCCGAGAACGTCTCCTCGTAGTCGGCGACCGAGGACGCGATGCGGCGGACTTTTTCCTCCCAGGCGGGGTCGTCCGCCCGGCTTTCGGCCCTGGACAACAGGTCTTCAAGGGCGTCGATTTGGGTGTTGAACGCGTCGATGTCGGACTGAAGGTGGGACCGGACGTACCGGTAGGCGTGAAACCGGGCCGACAGCACGCCGGTGATGATTTCCTGGGCGATCTGGCGGCTGACGGCAAGGCGATTCGTCAGTTCATCCATCGTCCGGCCCAGCCGGTCGAGCCGGCTTAACGCCAAAATGCAGACGGCGGTCATGATCACCAGGGGGACCATGAACCCCAGGATCAGCCGGGCGCTCAGCCGTCGCCGGAAAAATTGGATCATCGCGTCCGGCCGCAGGTTTGGGCTGGCGGGTACCATTGGGCCAGGCCCGCCTGAAGGCTGTCCGCCGCCCGCCGGGGCGTCTCTTCCCCGTTGAGGACGGCCAGGGCGGCGCGCTGCATGAGGGAATAGGCGTCCGGCGACCCGTCGCGGATCGCCTCCCAGGCGAACCGGACGTCGGCGCCGCGGTCGGCGTTGAGGCCCAGAAACGCGTTGGCGTGGGCGTTATCGAGGCGCGGAACGTCGGTGTGCATGGGAAAAAAGCCCGGCAGCTCGTTGCCCATGAGGGCCGCGAATTCGGGCGTCGTCATCCATTCCAGAAATTGTCTGGCTTCGGCCTTGTGGGTCGAATGGGCGTTGAGCCCCATGCCCGCGTCCAGGTGAAACGTGATGTAGGCGCCGCTTCCCTTGGGCGGCGGCACGGCGAAAACCGACCATTGGAAGGGCGGATTCTCGGATTCGAAAAAGGGAATGTCCCACGACCCGCCCATCCACATGGCCGCCTTTCCCTGGACGAACAATTGCAGGCTGTCGGCGTACATGAAAAACGGATGGTTTTTGGGGAAATAGGGCGCCAGATCCTCTAATGCGGCGAAGGCCGCCGTCATCCGGTCGTCGTTGAAGCACCGCTCGCCGGACAGATAGGCCTTGCGGCCCTCGCGGCCGCCGATAAAATTGGGGATCAGGTTCATGAGGACGATTTCATTGATCGTCCAGGGATCCCCGGAGGCATTGGCGAACGGCGTGACGCCGGCCTTTTTGATGCTTTGCGCGGTTTCCAAAAAGGCGCTCCATGACGCGGGCACGTTCAGGCCCAGGCGCTCGAATATATCGATGTTATAGTAAACGCCGTGGGACGTGGCGATGAACGGCACCCCGTAGGGGACGCCGTCTTCCGTCGACCAGGGCTCCCGCATGGCGGGGCGGAACCGTTCTTTCAGCGACGCCATGTCGTTCAAGGGGGCGACATGACCGGCGTCGAAGAGCCGCCGGCCCACGGAATAGGACCGGAGGTAGAAGAGGTCCGGCCCGCCGCCGTCTTCCAGTTGGGACCGCAGGGCGGCGTCGTATTCCGACGGCGTGGTGGGGTCGAAGGTGATGTCGATGGCCGGGTGCAGGGCGTGGAACCGGTCCAGTATCCGGTTCATGCGGGGGGCGTCTTCCGACCGCCAGGAGCCCATGGTGAGGACGACGGTCTCCCGGGCGGCGGCGACGTCAATGTCGCGAGCCGCGCAGAAGGTCAGATAAACGGCGAAGATCAAGAATGGAAACCGTTTCATTGGCATATTCTCCAGTGGTTTTCGATTGTGCCTGCCCGCGGGGCGTCCTCGTCGGAAACGCGCCGCCAATGGCGTACGATTTTGCGGCAGTGGCGGACTGCGGGTGGCCCCGGCAAAGGGCATAGTGGGAACTATACCAACTGCCACTCTCTTTTTCAATCGCCGAAATTGGATCGATGTTGGGAAAGGGGTTGACGGTTTTGGGTCAACCGCGCCAGAACGGCCTCGCCAACTCCGCCGTCTCCTCCGGCGCGTTGAAGGTGGCCATGTCCCCCAGCATCACCTCGAAGCCCGTATGATCGCTTCGAACCCAGGCAGCGTAATTGGACCGGACCACCATCACCGTCCGGAGTTCCAGGCCGCTGTCGGGCTTCTCCACCGTCAGCAGTCCCAAATTGTAGCCGTTTCGGAACAGATGCCGGTAGAACCGCTGGGCGTTGAGCACCCCTTCCGCCAGATCGGCCCAGCGGGTTTCGCCCACGTCCTGGATTGAGAACACGCCGGGCAAAATGCCCCAGATTTCATAGAACCCTTCGGGCGCATAGGCCGCCATCCATTCCCAGTCGCCCGTCCGCCCGATGTAGCGGGCCCCGTCCCGCCGCTCATGATCCAGGTAGTCGGAGAAGATCCCCCTTCCGACGGCGTTTCGGTAATCCGCCGAGCGTTTCCGGAGGAATCGGTGGTGGTTCGAGGCGTACCGGTCGGCCTGGACCTGGAGGTGGGGATGGACAAGCGACCCGCCCGCCGACGGCAGATGATTCTGGGTGATGGCCTGGAAGACGGCTTCCGGGTCGTGGGTCAGCACCTTTTTCAGGTATGCGGCGCAGTTGGTGAAGCAGTCGGCGTAGCTTTGGGACGACGCCGAGCCGATCTCCACGAAATGGCGATCGTCGAAAAGACTCACCGCCGAATAGGCGCCGTAGGGGAAAAGGTTGGGGAACAGCAGCGACGCCGACCGCCGCACTCGGTCGCCCCCGGCCAGTTCCGGAATCAGTCTGGGCGTCTGCTGTTCCACCTGGGGCCGGCAGAAGGGGCAGTCGGCGGTGTTCCCGGCGTCCGGCGGTGGCGCCGGGAGTTCACGGGTCCCCGGCTCCCGTTCGCCGGATCGGCTGTAGGTGATCCGGCAGGTCCGGCCAGTGATGGGGTGGGTCCGGATTTCGATCCGCCGGTCGGTTCGCTCTCCCGACGGATCGACGAAGGCGGCGGTGATCTCCCGGCAATCGAACCGGAGGACGTCGCTTTTGATGGTCGCGTCCAAGAGGTGGGGCCCTTTCCTGGGGTTGGGATGATCGGAAACTCGGGTTTCGCGCATGCTGTTGGTACTGTTCATGACTCATGGTCGGGACGATTATGGTTCATATACAAAATGAACGCTACACCATCACCCGGTCCCGGCCCGTCAGCTTGGCCTTATAGAGCATCTGATCCGCCAGATCGATGAAGGCTTTGGGGGATTCTCCCTCCTGGGGCACGACGCAGGCGGCGCCGATGCTGACGGTGACGGTGTCCGCCGCTTCGGAGTATTCGTGTTTGATCCCCAGCCGTTTCACCGCGGTTCGGATTTCCCTGGCGGTGATCGTCGCGCCGCCGCAGTCCGTCTCCGGCAGCAGGACGGCGAACTCCTCCCCACCGTAGCGGGCGACGAAATCCCCCGGCCGTCTCAGGGAATCCTTGAGGGTATTGGCGATTTGCTTCAGGCACTCATCCCCGGCCCCATGGCCGTAGTGGTCGTTGTAGGGTTTAAAGTAATCGATATCGACCATCAAACAGGAAAACTCTTTGCGGGACCGCATGCAACGTCGCCATTCCTTTGCGAGCAGGGTTTCGAAGGAGTGACGATTGGGGATTTCCGTCAGCCCGTCCAGCAACGCGAGTTTTTCCAACAGGTCATATTTCCGTTTGAGGTCCATATGGGTACGCACCCGGGCCGCTACGATGGGGAACTGAAACGGCTTTGTGATATAGTCGACCGCCCCCAGGGAAAGGCCATGGAGTTCATCCGCCATGTGATCTTTGGCCGTGATGAAGATGACCGGAATGTCTTTCGTTCGGCTGTCCATCTTCAATTGTCGGCAAACCGCGTACCCATCCATTTCCGGCATCATCACATCCAGGAGAATCAAGTCGGGAAGCGGATTGGAGGCAACGATTTCAAGGGCTTTTTCCCCCCGCGTGGCAATCTTGACGACGTACTCATTGCTCAGGCCTTCGGCCAGCACCTGGATATTCAATGGATTGTCATCGACAATGAGCACCTGCTGTCTCCGATCTTCAGTCATGATCCTTTCCTTCCGGTGTTTCTCCGAGCGCTGCTGTCAGGACCTGCATCATGTCTTTGACAACCGCCAGGGCCTCGTCGTAGTTGAAACTCGATAGGGACCGCCAAAGCCGGTCCAAGCTCGCCCGTCGATCCGGTGCGAACCGTCCCCACGGTTCAACCAGTCCATCGAGGATCGCGACGTCGATGTATTCGTTTTCCCGGATGCGGGACTGAAGGACGCTCAGATCTTGGTGAATCGACCGGGGATCCACGGATTCTCTTTTTTCCCCGGAAGGCGATGCATCCAACAGGAACGAGCACCGATTCGCCGGCCGGCCGACGGGGCCTTCCCGGGGATCCGCATCATCAGCGGACTCCGAAACCGGGGGGTGCGCCCATTTGCGAACGACCGAAAAAAGCTGCTCAGGCTCAATGGGCTTGGGGATATAATCATTCATGCCGACCGCCAGGCATTTTTCCCGATCCCCTGTTACGGCATGGGCTGTGAGGGCAATGATGGGAAGCGACCGGTGGCGGGGGTCGGAACGGATGATGCGCGTGGCTTCCAACCCATCCATTTTGGGCATCTGAATGTCCATCAACACCACATCATACCGTTTTTCCCGGATGGCAGCCACCGCTTCTTCCCCGTTGACGGCAAGCGTTACCTGACACCCGGCTTTCCGCAGATTCTCCCGGATCACCTGCTGATTGATATAATTGTCCTCGGCAACCAATACGTGCCCTTGAAGCGGCGCCACCGCCGGCGGTTCCTCATTATCGGTTTGGGACGTTTCTTCCAGCTCGCGGCTATGGGTGCTCATGGCCGCGACAACGGACTCATACAGAAGGCTCCGGCCGATGGGTTTGACCAGGAGCCCGTCAACGGCCGTCCGTTCAACGTTCTCCAGCACCTCATCCCGGTTGAACGCCGTCATCATGATGATGGCGGGAGATTGGGGAATGCCCGGATGATGCCGCATCCGCTCGACGGCGTTGAACCCGTTCATGCCGGACACCTTGGCGTCCATCAACACCAGATCGAACGCCGACTCCTGGTCAGCAAGCCGCTCCAGCGCCTTTTCACCGGTAGACACGGCCTCCACACTGAACCCGGCAGCGGATAGATGGGCGCACAGAATGTTTCGGGGATCGATGTTGTCGTCCACCACCAGAATCTTTTTTCCCTGGATTTCCCCGGGAATCGGGTAAGAATCGGTATCACAATCCCCATGGCACTGGAACCGGGCCGTAAAGGAGAAGGTGCTCCCCTGCCCGACCTCGCTGTCAACCCCGATGTCGCCCCCCATGAGCGCGATCAACTGCTTGGATATGGCCAGCCCCAGCCCCGTGCCGCCGTACCGGCGGGTGATGGAGGAATCGGCCTGGCTGAAGGAACGGAACAGCTTGTCGATCTGGGCCCGGGTGAGGCCGATGCCGGTGTCCCTCACCGTGAACCGGAGGGTGACGGCATTCCCTTCTGCAGTGCATTCCCGGTGGACGGTCTCGACCCCGACGACGATTTCGCCGGTTTCAGTGAATTTGACCGCATTGTTGGCCAGATTGGTCAGCACCTGGATCAGGCGGAGGGCATCGCCGTTGAGGTTGACGGGCACGTCGGCCTCCACAGCAAAAATCAGATCGATCCCCTTCCGGACCGCTTCCTCGCCGATGAGGTTGGACAGATGGGCCAGGACGTCCTCCAGGTTGAAGGGGGCCTCCTCCAGGGTGAGGTTGCCCGATTCGATTTTGGAGAAGTCGAGGATATCGTTGATGATCCCCAGCAGGTTCCGGCTGGCGGACTGGATTTTCCGGACGTAATTGTGTTGCTTCGGCGACATCTCCGTCTGGAGCAGCAGATGCCCCAGGCCGGTGATGGCGTTCATGGGGGTGCGGATCTCATGGCTCATGTTGGCCAGGAAATCGCTTTTGGCCTGGCTGGCGGCCTCGGCCTCCCGCTTGGCCACGGTGAGGGCTTTTTCGGTCTCGACCCAGCCACGGAGTTCCTCGTTGAGCGCCTCCATGTACCGGGCGTTTTGGAGGAGGATCCCCAGAAGCCCACCGGCCGTTTCCAGCAACTGGATCTCATCCTCCACCAAATCCCTTGTTGCCTCGGAAAAAAGGCACAGGATCCCCAGGGTCGTCTGTCCGGCCATGACCGGGATGGCGACTCCCATGGCGTATCCCGGATGCCGGGCCAGGGTCTCCAGGGGGGAGTCGGGCATGGCCGGCAGGTCCATCCGGATCACCCGGTGTTCCGGCACGGCGCACCCGGTCCACACCTCCCCGATCGCCAGCGTCCGCCCCTTTTCCAGGTATTCCAGCGGAAGGTTTCGCCAGGTCTGGAGAGACAACCCGTCGCCCTCCGGCTTCATCAAATAGACGGCCGCGGCCGGCATGGCCATGCGGTCCAGCAGCAGGGTCTGGGCCCGGGCCAGAATCCCGTCCACATCCGCGGACCGGGCCGTCTTCCGGAACAGGTCGTAGAGGGTGCGCACATTCTCCCGGCTCCGCTTCAGTGCGGCGTAAAGGTCCTCCGTTTCTTGCCGCGCCCCGCCGCTCTCCGGAAATTTCTCTGGTACGCTCAGTACCGTCATGTTTTTTTCCGCATGCACCTGTCCGTCCCATGGGCCGTCCCGGCCATCCCGATGACAATGGATCGTCGAAAAATTTAACAACCGCGGTGCTGAAAATCAATCTTTTTTAAGAAGGGATGGATACGAAGAGGGGCGCCCGGAGGACCGGAGCCGGTCCGCCAGCCCCTGGATGTCGGTCAGCGCCATATAGAGGCAGGGGACCAGAATCAGGATGATGAGCGTGGCGAAGAGCACGCCGAACCCCAGGGAGAGGGCCATGGGGATGAGGAACCGGGCCTGTCGGGAGGTCTCGAAAATCATGGGGGTGAGGCCGCCGAAAGTGGTCAGGGTGGTGAGCAGGATGGGCCGGAACCGGTGTTTCCCCGCGCCATGGACCGCGTCGTGGGCCGTCATGCCGGCCCGGCGTTTGCGGTTGGTGAAATCGATGAGGACCAGGGAATCGTTGACCACCACGCCGGACAGGGCCACGATGCCGAACATGGACAGGATGCTCAGGCTGTATCCCATGATCAGGTGGCCGATGACCGCCCCCACGATGCCGAAGGGGACGGCGGTCATGATGATGGCCGGCTGGATGTAGCTGTTGAGGGGAATGGCCAGCATGGCGAAGATCACCGCCAGGGCCGTCAGCAGCCCCCGGAATAAGGCCGAGAGGCTCTCCCGGAGGTCCGCCTGCCGGCCTTCGAAGCTGAAGGAGAGCCCCGAGTATTTGGCCTCGAGGGCGGGGAGGGTCTCGGCCCGGATGGCCCGCAGGATTTCGCCGGCCCGGGACCGGGGCCGCACGTCGGCCTCCACCGTCACCACCCGGCGGCCGTCCCGGCGGACGATGTCGGTGTAGGCCCGGCCCCGCTTCAGGTCCACCGCCTCCCGGAGGGGGATCTCCCGGCCGCCGGGGGTCCGGAGGATCATCTCTTCCAGGCTCTGCTCCGACGCCCGTTCGGACCGGGGCAGACGGACCCGGACCGTCACCTCGTTGCGGCCCCGCTGCTGCCGCAGGACGTCCACCCCGTAGTAGGCATGGCGCACCTGCCGGGCCACGTCCCGGGACCGCAGCCCCAGGCTCCGGGCCTCGGGCCGGATCTGAAAATCGATCTGCTGCTTGCCCGGCGAGAACCCGTCGTCGATGTCGGTCACGTTGGGGTAATAGGCCAGGGCCGCGGCCACTTCGGCGCTGGCCTTTTCCAGGACGTCCATGGACCGGTGGCTCAGCTCCACCGACAGGGCCCCGCCCCGGCCCGGACCGCCGGCGTCCGACTCGAACCGGAGGGATTCCAGGCCGGGCATGTCCCCCACCCGCTGCCGCCACAGGGCCGTCAGCGCCGACGTGGACATGGGCCGCACATCCGGGGGCGTCAGGTAGATGCGGACCCGGGCTTCGTTGGCGTCGATCTGGGCGAAGATCCCCTCCGCCAGGCCCTCTCCGCCATTTTCCGACACCACGGACCGGGCGGCCGCCACCAACCGCTGTTCCACCGCCTCGGTCCGCCCGAAGGCCGTGCCAAAGGGCAGCCGGGCCGTGACCTGGGCGTAATCGGATTCGATTTTGGGGAACAATTCAAACCCCAGCCGGCCGCTCCGGACATAACCGACGGTGAGGATCAGCACCGCCAGGGCCGTTGCGATGGTCGCATACCGCCACCGGAGGCACCGGTCGAGAAAGGGGCCGTAGACCCTGTCCACGAACCGGAGAAACCCCCGGCTGAACCGCTGCTGCCACCGGGAGAGCCATCCCAGGGGGCCCCGGTCAAAGGAAAACCGCTGATGGGCGATGTGGCCCGGCAGGATGAGGAGGCTTTCCACGAGGGAAACGGCGAAGACGCTGATCACCACCACCGGGATCTGCTGGAAGATCTTGCCCATGAATCCCGGCACGAAAAACATCGGCATGAAGGCGACCATGTTGGTCAGCACGCTGAAGGTCACCGGCATGGTGATCTCCCGGGCCCCGACCACCGCGGCCCGGGGCCACGGGGCCCCCTCCTGATGATGGTGGTAGATGTTTTCGCCCACCACGATGGCGTCGTCCACCACGATGCCCAGGGAGACAATGAAGGCGAACATCGAGACCATGTTGATGGACAGGCCCACCGGCGACAGGATGAAAAACCCGCCCAGGAAAGAGATGGGAATGCCCAGGCTGACCCAGAAGGCCAGCCGGATCTCCAGAAACAAGGCCAGGAGGATGAAGACCAGCCCCAGCCCGAAATACCCGTTTTTCACCAGCAGCCCCAGCCGTTGGCGATAGATGTCGGACCGGTCGCTGCGCAAATCCACCGACAGGCCCGGGGGCAGGGCCGCGTTGAATTCCGCCGCCACCTCCTTGACGGCGTCGGAGACCGAAATGGGTGTCTGGTCCCCGACCCGGAAGACCTCCAGGAGGACCGCCCGCAGGCCGTTGTAGGTCGCGATCCGGTCGGTCTCCTCGAACCCGTCATCAATGACGGCGATCTCCTCCAGGAGCACCTGGGCCCCGTCGGGGGCCGTGATGATGGGGATCTGCCCGAACTCCCGCCCGTAGTCCCGCCGCTCCCGCATGCGGACGAGCACGTCGCCGCCGGGGGTCTTGATGGCGCCGGCCGGCAGTTCCACCGAGGCCCGGCGGATCCGGTCGGCCACCTCCGCCAGGGTGAGACCGTAGGTCCGGAGGGCGTCCTGGGAGATCTCGATGCCGATCTCGTAGTCCCGCACGCCCTCCAGCCCCACCTGGGTGATCTCCGGGTGCTGGATGAGCCGGTCCCGCAGGCGTTCCGCATATTCCCGGAGCACCCGCTCGCTCTGGTCGCCGTAGAGGGCCAGGGAGACCACGTACCGCCGCCGGGCCGCCACCGTCACCTGGGGCTCTTCGGCATCGTCGGGAAAGGAGGTGATCCGGTCCACCTCGTTCTGGATGTCCGAGGCCAGCTTTTGGATGTTTTCGCCTTCGACCATCTCCACGGTCACCGACGCCCGCCCCTCGCCGGCCACCGAGGTCACCTCCGCCACCCCCTCCAGCCCCTGGACCGCCTCTTCCACGGCCAGCACCACGCCCCGCTCCACCTCCTGGGGACTGGCGCCCGGATAGGCCACGGATATGGTGACGATGTCCAGATCGAAATCGGGGAAGACCTCCTTCTTGATCCGGGTGGCCAGCATGAACCCGCCGATGAGCAGCACCAGCATCAGCAGGTTGGCGGTCACCGAATGGCCCGCCATCCAGGCGATGGGGCCGCGGCGGTGGGTTTTGGAGGAACTCATGGCCGGATCATCCTTCGGCGCCCGTCAGCGGCACATCCGCCAGCGGCCCCGCCGCATCGGACACCCGCAGGGGCATCCCCTCAACCGGCGCCGCGATGTCGGAGAGGATCAGCCGGTCGCCGGTTTGCAGGCCGTCCCGCAGCAGGACCGTGTCGGTGTCCCGCCAGAGGGTCTCCACCTTCCGGATCGAGAGGGTGTCGTCGGGGGCGGCGATCCAGACCCGCGCGCCATCCCGGAGGGCGGACCGGGGAATGCGGAAGACGTCGGTCAGCTCCCGGCCCTCGATCCCCACCTGGACGTATTCGCCGATGAGCAGGGGCGGCCGGTCGGATGCCGGGTCCGACAGGTCCAGGGGATCGTCCACCGACACCAGCAGGCGGGCCATGCGACCTTCCGCTTCCAGATCGCTCAGGAGCTTGATGACGGTCCCGGTCCGCACCTGGGCGTCGGTCCCGTAGCGGATGGCGACCCCGGATCCTTCCTCCTCTGCGGTTCTCGGAATCCGGAGCCATCGGAGTCGGTCCACCGGCACCGAGACCTGGACCCAGTATTCATCGGTTCCCACCAGCTCGGCCAGCCTTTCCTGGACCGCCACCTGGGAGCCCGTTTCCACATGCCGTTCCCGCACCACGGCGTTGAACGGGGCCGTGATCCGGGTCCGTTCCAGGTTGAGTTCCGCCCCTTTCAGCTCGGCTCTGGCCGCCGCCAGATCGGCCCGGGCCTTTTGCAAATGAGGCTTGCGCAGGGCCAGGTCGGCGTCGCCGGCGGATTTGTTCCCCTTCAGGAGTTCCCATTCCCGTTTGGCCACTGCTTGATGGCCCAGTTCCAGCTCTAACCGATAGGCCGCATCCGCCACTTGGCTCTTTTTGCGGGCCAGGTCGAGTTCGTAATCGGTGGGGTCGATGCGGAGCACCTCCTCGCCGGCTTTGAGGAAGCCGCCGGGGGCGAATTCCGGGTGCATCCAGATGATTTCGCCCGACACCCGGGACTCCAGGGTCACCTCCCGGGCCGGCACCACCGTCCCCATGGCCCGGATCGAGACCGTCTCGTCCCCCTTCTGGAGCGGCATGACCTGAACCAGGGAGATCATTTTCCGGGGCGGTTTCCGCTGGGGTTTGGGGCCGCTGCTCTTTAGATAGGCGGAGCCCAGGAGGTCGATGCAGAGAATGGCGATGGGCAGCGCGATTTTGAGAATAAGGGTCTTTTTATTGGATGTCTTATTGGACCTCTGAGGATCTTCAGAGCGTTTTTCGTCGTTCATTGTGGCGCCTTGTTCATTGTACGATATGGGTCGATCTATGATTCAGTATGGGTGGACGGTGTGGACGAAGTGGACTGAGTGGACCGCCCGCATCACCCCGTCCACCTCGTCCATTGTGTCCACACAGTCCACTTCGTCCACCCGATTTTACAAAGAAAAGCGGTCATTCACCCACGCCCCGCCCAGGGCCCGGTACAGCCGGATGCGGTCCAAAAGCAGCTCGGTCCGCTGCACCACCAGATCCCGCTCCAGGCCCTGGAGCGTCAGCAACTGGGTCAGCACCGGCAGGTAATCGGACACCCCGTTCCGGTAGCGCTGGTTGGCCCGCTCCAGGCCATTGCTGGCCGCATCCCGCTGGGCCTCCAGGGCATGGATGTGGGCCCGGCGCTTCGTTTCGCTGACCAGGGCGTCCTCCACTTCCTTGACGGCGGTGTAGACCGTGCGGCGATAATCCCAGAACCGCTCGTCCGCCCTTGCCGCGGCTTCGTCCACCGCCGCGGCCCGGCGGCCGCCGTCCAGGACCGGCGCCGTGAGCCCCGCCGCCAGATTGAGGAGCCAGTTGTCGAAGATCCGGTCCAGGTCCGCGGCACTGTACCGGGCGGTTCCCGTCAGGCGAACCGCCGGCAGCCGGTCGGCTTTGGCCGCCGACACGGCCCAGTCGGCCGATTCCAGCCGCAGGGCCGCGGCCCGGACGTCCGGCCGCCGCATCAGCAGGTCCGCCGGCAGCCCGGTGGCCGGAATCCCTTTGGGCACGGGCAGGGACCGCCGGGTGATGGTCGCACGCCAAGTGGGCGGTTTTCCCAGCAGCAGGGCCAGTTCGTGGAGCAGCAGTCTCTCCCGGGCCTCGGCCATGGGAATCCGGGACCGGATCCCCTCGACGGTCTGTCGCTGCTGGTAGACGTCCAGGGCGGAGACCATCCCCTTTTCAAAGCGGAGTTCCACCAGTTCCAGAAAGGTGCGGTTGGTCTCGAGCTGGGCCTCCAGCAGCCGTTTCTGGACCCGCTCGGAGATGATCCGGACCCACCGCTCCGACACCGAGGCGGCGAGGGTCATGCCCGCGATCCGCAAGTCCGCCAGGGAGGCCGAGGCGCTGAGCCGGGCCGCGGTCCGTTCCGACCGGACCCGCCCCCAGAGATCCACTTCGTAGGCGCTGACCAGGCCCATGGCGTAGTCTTCCACCGGTCCGGTGGTCGCGCCGGCGGCCGTCTCCGTCCGGCGGCGGCCCTGGTTCGTGGACCCTTCCACCGTCAAATCCGGGTAGAGGGCGGCGCCCACCTGGACCGCCAGGGCCCGGGCCTGCCGGAGCCGGGCCCAGGCCATCTTCAGATCGAAATTCTCGGCCAGGGCTTTGGCCACCAGCAGGTTGAGTTCGGGGTCGTCGAAGGTTCGCCACCATTTGTCCGGCCGTTCCTCGCCGGTCGGCGGCATCGAAAACGCAGACGGCACTTCTCCTTCAGGAGCCGGTCTCGGATCCGGAGAAAAGGGCGTGCAGGAGGAAAACGCCAGCAGGCCGAGGGCGACAATGATGTGGAATCGATTCGGCTTCATGCTTGTTTTTTTAATGCGTTTTCCCCTACAAAAGCAAGGAGAAAGATAATACACGAAACCGGTCGCGCAATCCGCAGAAGGCACTGCGTCGGAACCAAAGCCGGCTGTTATGGCGACTCCGTTTTTCACACCGGGTTTCCCGCCGCGCGCGGCGACTTGATGTCGGCCGCTTCATACGGCGCCCTACAGGGCAGGCTTTGGGGAAGGATCGGTCATATCGACTTACCCGGTATGCAAAAAAGGGGCTTCCCGTGAAGGAAGGCCCCTTTTTTAGACCGCTGAAGGCGTAAAAAAAGGGGCTGCCGGTCGGGCAGCCCCTTTGTCGCTCTTTATTTCAACCGACCATGGCTATCCGCCCGCTCCGGTCCCTTGGGGGCCGAAATCGTTTTTGAGAGAATAATATTGTCTTGAGCGGGTGCTTCTTGGCATCATGGTGATTCCTCCTGTTTGACTGTGGGCTGCCTATCATTCTGGAATCGAAAAATCAAGCCCTCGGTTTCAGTTTTTTGTTTTACGAAATGTGGACGAAGTGGACGGGGTGGACCCTGTGGACGGCGTGGACGGACGGCCGCGATCGCCGTTCGTTTTGCATCTCCACATGGATAAGCCCGCGGAGCGCTTTTGGGCGTCCCCGCGGGCGGTTCAGGTTGACGTTCATGGCCTACAGCAGATGGACGATCCGATCCGCCAGGCCCTTTTCCCCCAGGACCACCTGGAGCTGGCTCTTTTCGGCGATCTTCTCCAGGACGTCCAGCTCCCGCAGCCGCATCAGGGTCGGGTTGTTCTCCAGGATCTTGGCCGTGTTGGCCTGGCTCCGCATGGACGCGGTCTCCTCCCGTCGGGTGATCAGATCCGCGTCGGCCTTCTTCTTGGCCTCGATCACGCGGTTCATCAGGGTCTTCATCTCCCCCGGCAGAATCACGTCCCGGATGCCCAGGGCGATCACGTCCAGGCCGAAGGCCGCAGCCCGCTTCCGGACGATGGCCTCCAGCTCGCCGGCCACCTTGTCCTTGTCGGACAGCAGGGCGTCCAGCTCGTGGCCGCCCACCACCGCCCGGATGGCCAACTGGGCTTCCCGGTAGACCGCCTGCCGGCTGTCGTCCACGGTTTCGATGGACTTCCGGGGATCGGTCACCCGGCAGGTCGCCACGGCGTTCATCCGCAGGGTCACCTTGTCGGCGGTCATGATCTCCTGGCCGGAAACGTCCAGGACGGTCTCCCGCATATCGACCGGGTACAGCTTCACCTTGCCGACGTTCTTCCAGAACAGGTACTGGCCCGGCCCCAGGGTGTCGACGTAAGCGCCGTCCTTGTAGAGCACGCCCACGAAGCCTTCCGCCACGAATGCGGGGGTCAGATGGACGAACGCCCCCTCGGCGGCCTGTATGGCGTTGAAATCCTTGTGATCGAACCGGATCTCCCGGGCGTCCACGATCTCGTGCCGGATGTCCCGGACCGTTTTCCAGATCGCGTGCTGCCCCGGACCCAGCACCCGGGCGAACCGGCCGTCCACCCAGACCAGGGCCCGCTCGTGGTCCTTCAGGTCCAGAACGATCGCCTCGCCCTTCAGAGCGCCGGCCCGGACGATGACGTCCAGATCCTCGTGGACCAGCCAGGGGGACCGCATGGAGACGGTATCCACCCGGATCTTGTTGAAGGGATCGAAGAACCAGTACTTTCCGGCATTCAGAATCGTCTTGAATTCCCGATCCCGAAACAACAGGCCCTTTTCGTAGGACCGCACATTCACTCTTCCGATGACAAACATGATGCAGGTCTCCTTTCTTCCTGTTTCGGGATGGTGGAAGCCTTTGGGAAGCGGACGCGCCGGAACCATCCGCCCGGACGCGGGGCATCGCTTGAGCCGTCGCCGCGCCGCCGGGCGTCTCCAGCCCGGCGGTTCGCCCGCCCGATCCGGTCGGAGCCGGAGTCAGGAAAGCGTTCCACCGGGGCAAATCCGCTCCGGCGGCGGGGCAACGTCGGTATCCGCATGCCGCAGGGCGTCCGGCCGCGATGTGTTTCTCCGGGGTCGCCGACCGGCGCCGATTCCTCGGCCTCCAATCAGGTCGCCCATCGAAACGCGCCCGGAGCGCCCGCCTCCCGCCGGCTAAGTCAAAAGAACCGTGTCAAACGGTCGAGGGGTTAACAGCCCCTTGTTTTGGTGCGGGAGTCGAACCCGCTACACCTGTGTCCCTGCACAGTGCTCTACCCATTGAGCTAACCAAACGGCTGCCGCCGATGTCTTCGTCAGAATCCATGTACGGTACACACCCGCCGGATTGCCGGATCCGAAATGATGTCCGGTTCCCGGTCAACGGCGAGGGCGCCGCTGGGTCCGACATCGTTGGCTGGCTTAGGTCTTACAAAGAGCGTGCCAGGGGTGGGGCGAATGAGAAGAAATTTCCTTATAATGTTGGTTTTTATTGCTTTTTGGCCGAAATAGGCGCAGCAGAGGAAAGATGAAGAAGTTGGGAAAGTTATAATTATTTATAAAGTTTTAGATAAATGGATGCGTTGTCTGAACCGCACAATGGCCATACCCATAAAAATTCAAATTGTTATACCCTCAAACACCGTCTTGAGGTCTACGGTCAGCCCCGGTAAAGTGACGGATTCAATCTTATCCTTTTCCGCATAGGTTTTCGGCCGGCCATATCGATTGTCCTGACCCATCATGTGAACCGCAGCGATGCGATATTCAGGGTAGACTATCCAATACTCCTTAACCCCATTCCGCTCATATAGCGCCAATTTCTCGATGTGATCTTTGGGCGCCGTGGCAGGCGAAACGATTTCGATGATCCAGTCGGGCGCGCCTCGGCAACCGCGTTTGTCGAGCTTATCCGGATCGCATACGACCACAATGTCCGGCTGGACGACATCCTGAATTAATTCATCAGCTTCATCGGTTTGGGGCAGCCGTACATCAAACGGCGCGATAAATGCTTCACAGGGGTTTTCCTTCAGAAAACTGTAGACCTGAATGAACAGGTCGCCCAATATCCGTTGGTGATCGATGCCCGGTGCAGCACTCATGTCGTAAACAACCCCGTCAATCAATTCCCATCGACCGTCATCCGTCCAGCTCAGGTAATCGCCGTAAGTTGCGCCCTCTTCCCTGGGCAGGGGCAGCGACGCCATAATGGTCCCTCCTTTGCATCCGATGAAAGATATGCTATTACGGATACTAAAAAATTTTTACGGACGGCGTCAAGCGATTCCCGCCCGGCATTTGTCAATCCAAACATATTAAAAAAGTGGATCGTTGCTTCAATGGCCCATACACCGCAATCCATCCTAAAAACCGTCTTCGGCTACGACGATTTCCGGCCCCTCCAGGCCGAGATCATCGACAGCGTGCTCAACAAAAACGACGCCCTGGTCATCATGCCCACGGGCGGCGGGAAATCCATCTGTTACCAGATTCCGGCCCTGTTCTTCGACGGGCTGACGGTGGTGGTGTCACCGCTGATTTCGCTCATGAAGGATCAGGTGGATCAACTGCGCGAACTGGGCGCCCCGGCGATCTTCCTCAACAGCAGCCTGTCGCCGGAGGCCTACCGGGAGAATATGGCCCTGGTCCGGGAGAACAAGGCCCGTTTGCTCTACATCGCCCCGGAAACCCTGTTGAAGCCCACCGTACTGGGCCTGCTGGCCTCGGTCCGGCTCGACTGCCTCACCATCGACGAGGCCCACTGCATCTCGGA
>CAYPCE010000009.1:0-46835 GCA_964409085.1 uncultured Desulfobacteraceae bacterium
TGGCCGCCACGATGATGAGGTAGAGCAGGATGATGGGCACCGACATCATGGCGTCGAGCAACCGCATGATGATCTCGTCGAGCCATCCCCCCCGGTAGCCGGACAGCAATCCCAGGGCCGCGCCGATCACCAGGGCCGCGATGACCCCCCAGATGGCGGTACCGCCGGGAATCCAGTAATCCTGCGAAACGGGAAGAATCACCAGAACGACCCGGGCCCCGTAGATGAGACGGGACCAGAGATCGCGGCCCAGCTCATCCGTCCCCAGGGGGTGTTCCATGGACGGGGCCTGATTGGGGGCCCGCCAGTCCTGTTCGGTGGGGGTATAGGGGGTCAGGAGCGGCGCAAAGAGCGCCACCAGCACCCAGAACATCACCAGCACCATCCCCACCGTGGCCGTTTTGGAGGCGAACAGAATCGAAAGGGCCGTCCGCAGGCGCTGAAACCGGATCTTTTCCGGCTCCGGCTCGGCCGCGACAAATTCAGATGTGGTTTCGTCGGCTGTCATGGCAATTTCCGTTTGGTTTCATGAAAGATACCGGCCGTCTCCCGGTCCCGCTATGAATACCGGATCCTCGGATTCAGGAACGTATAGATAATGTCCGCCACCAGCTGGGTTCCGACGGCGAGCAGGACCATGATCATGGTCCCGGCTTCCAGGGCGTTGATGTCCTTGTACAGCGCCGATTCCAGCAGGTATTTCCCCAGTCCCGGATACCCGAAGACCACCTCCACGATAACGATGCCGCCCATCAGCCAGTTGACATGGAGCATGATGACGGTGATGGGGGCGATGAGCGCGTTTCGCACGGCATGGCGGAAGACCACCCGCCAGTAGGGCAGGCCCTTGAGAAAAGCGGTCCGGATATAGCTCGACCGCATCACCTCGGCCATGCTCGCCCGGGTGATCCGGAGAATGTACCCCAGTTCGATGAGGGTCAAGGTGAGGACCGGCAGAATCAGCATGTCGATCCGCTCCCATGGGGCTTTCTCCCCGAAAACCGTGGCCCCCGGCACCCATTCCAGCCAGTGGGCGAAAATCAGGATCAGGAAAATACCGGTGGCGAATTCCGGGATGACCGAGAACATCATGCCGGAAATGGACAGGGACCGGTCCGCCAGGGATCCTTCCCGAAGCCCGGCGATGATCCCCAGCAAAAGCGCGATGGGCATGACGATGATAAACGCGATCCCCGCCAGGACAATGGAATTGCGCAACCGCACGAACAGGCTCTTGGCCACGGGCCGCCCGGTGCGGAGGGATACGCCGGGGTCCCCGCGGATGAACCCTTTTTTCAGGGGAATGTATTTTTTGGGCCCGCCGGTGGTGGCCATCCACCCGGTCCCCACCACGAAAGTCCAGACCTTTTTGTCGGAGCCCTTCTCCCACAGGACCGCGCTGTTGTGGGTATCCACTCCCCAGAAGGTGCTCACGCCCTGATCGTCCGTTTCCCACCGGTCGTTGTCGCGCCGCTCCATCACCCCGCCGTCTTCCCGCCGGATGAGGGCGATGAGATCCTCCCCTTCCATCTTCCACCGGATCATCTCGCCGTCATCAGTAACCGCCCACCATTCATCGAACCCTTCCGGCGTGGTGATCCGTTTCAGCTCCATGTCCAGTTTCGCCTCGGCGTGCCAGTCGCTGCCCGCCAGCCAGTAGAGATACCGGAGGTAGACGGGTTTGTCCAACCCCATCTGGGCCAGGAAAGAGGCCTCCTGTTCCGGGGTGATGAAGCTGCCCAGCACGTTGCGCGCCACATTCCCGGGAGACGATTCGGCGATGAGGAAGACCGCGATAGACACCAGGAACATCGTGAGCAACAACAGAAAAAACCGTCGGATGATGAATTTGGCCATACCCCGCCCTTTACATCGTCTTCCGCCGACCCTGTTCGAAAGACACCCCTTCCCGGTTCGCCCTGCTTCCATCCCTGAAGCGTCGGTATGCGGTGACGGAGTTCCTTATGGTGCCGGGTAGAAGAGACGTGTTCATGAAGATAAATAATTTTCCTGTTTATTTCAAATAATTATATATCGATACAATACTGGCGGGGATCTGTCAAGGACAAATCCGGTCGTTCTACGGCATCGTCCTCGGGAGGAGACGGGCATCACGATAAAAAGCCGGAGCCAGGCCGTTGCTGAGGCCCGATTCTCCGGCTTTTGTCCCCGTGGAGGATGGGATTCCCTATCCGGTGGATACCGTAATCTTTCTCGGTGTGGCTTTTTCGACCTTGGGGAGATCCAACCGCAACACCCCGTCGTTTAAGCTGGCTTCGATCTTGGATTGATCGATTACCTCTGAAAGTGTGAACTGGCGAAAATATTTTCCGATGGGGTACTCCCTGAAGAGCGCATCCTCCCCCGCCCCTTCCGGGGATTCCACGTCCCCTTCAAGGGTCAGGGTGTTTTCCCGCAGGTCGATGTTCAGTTTCTCGGAGGTGACCCCCGGCATATCCGCCAACAGGGTGATGGCACCGTCCGTTTCAAAGATATCCACCGCCGGCGTAAAGGTAAGGCCGGATCGGGTGGTCTCGGCAGGGGAACTGACTTCCCGTTTTTCCTGCGCCTGAAGCGCTTGGGTGGTTTCAGCCATTCTATTTCCCTCCTTTAGCATAAGGCTTGTGGTTTCATCATGATCCCGTTTTACTTGACCGCGATCTGCCTCGGTTTGGCCTCCTCGGCCTTGGGCAGCACCACCGTCAGGATGCCATTGGTGCAGGTGGCTTCCACCTTTTCGGCACTGATGGGGCCGGGCAGGCTGACCATCCGCCGGAAACTTCCGGCCTCCCGTTCCCGACGATGATATTTGGCGCCGTTGGTCTCTTCGGGGATCTTCCGTTCCCCGGCGATGGCCAAACTCTTTCCGGTCACCGTAATATCCAGTTCATCGGCCTTGATGCCGGGAAGCTCCGCGCGGATCCGGTAGGCATCCGAATCCTCGGTCACATTGATCAACGGGAAAACCCCCGGGCTGGCGGTCTGAGGGCCGCCCGAAAGCCCCTCCCACAGGCGGTCCATCTGCCGTCGCATATTCGACAACTCGGAATAGGACGGTGAATAGTTCCAATTGGGCCAGTTAAATGCGCGTCGAACGAACATGATTTTGCCTCCTTTCGATATATGGGTCGCGTTACGGTTTTTTGCCTCCATAACCTCGTTATTGATGTTTCCCGTTTACAATTGCAACAGTAAGCACGAATGGTGAATCGTCAAGGCGGAAGTATTGATTTTTATCCAGCATATCAATATGTTATAATTGTGTATCAGACAAAAATAGTCACGGTTCCGGCGCTGTCAAGGGGGGCGGTGGAGTTCTCTTGACAGGGCCCCGCTTTTCCACTATCCTTTAGAAGATTTGAATTATTTTCATAATATTATAGAATGGTTATTCTAAAGATGCGGGTTGGAAGATGTTGGCGACCACCCGACAACCGAACACGGAGGAAAAGAAAACCGTTTCTTCGCAACCGACGATGAAAGACGCAGCCCCATGAAAGACGATGCCGAGGCCGGCGAAAACCCGAAAAAATACGAACTCACCAAAGCGCCCAACAAGAGCCTTGTCCAGTTCGACCCGCTGCAACAGTATCTGGCCGAGGTGCGCCAGTACCGGCTCCTGACCCGGGAGGAGGAGCGGGAACTGGCCATCCGGTACCGGGAGCAGGGCGACCCCGATGCGGCCTACGGTCTGGTGACCGCCAATCTCCGGCTGGTGGTCAAGATCGCCCTGGATTTTCAACGGATCTGGATGCAGAATCTCCAGGACCTGATCCAGGAAGGGAACATGGGGCTGATGATGGCGGTGAAAAACTTCGATCCCTACAAGAACGTCAAATTTTCCTACTATGCCGCCTTCTGGATCAAGGCCTACATCCTCAAGTTCATCATGGACAACTGGCGGCTGGTCAAGATCGGCACCACCCAGGGACAGCGAAAGCTGTTCTATCGGTTGAAAAAAGAAAAGGAAAAGCTCATTGAAGAGGGGTTCGAACCCCAGCCCAAGCTTCTTTCCGAAAAACTGGGGGTGCCGGAAAAAGAAGTGGTGGAGATGGAACAGCGCCTCGACAGCTGGGATCTCTCCCTGGACGCACCGGTGAAGGAGGATTCCGACACCGAACAGATCGGGTTTTTCAGTGACGAGTCGGCCTCGGCCGAGGATCGTCTGGCGGAAAAAGAAGTGGCGGAAATGTTTCAGGAAAAGCTCCCGCCGTTTCTGGCGACGCTCAACGAGCGGGAACAGGAGATCTTCAAAGAGCGCATCTTCTCCGATGAGCCCCTCACGCTTCAGGAGATGGGGGACCGATACGGCATTTCCAGGGAACGGGTGCGGCAGGTGGAGAACAACGTGATCAAAAAGATAAAAACCTATTTCAAGGAGGAATTGCCCGATTTTGAAAGTTATCTGCAACGATGAAGATCCGGCGAGTCGCCGGCGGCGACAGGCCGTGACCATCCGGAAGATGGAGATCGATGACTTGGCGCCGGTTTTTCACCTGGGCGAGCAACTCTTTACCGCCCAGAAGGTCCCGAACCTGTACCGGACATGGGACGAATTCGAGGTGATCAGCCTGTTTCAGAATGATCCGGATTTCTGCCTGGTGGCGGAACTGGAGGAAGAGCTGGTGGGGTTTCTCATGGGCTCCATCCTCACCAAGACGCGTTCGGCATGGAAATACGGCCATATTTTCTGGCTGGGCGTGACGCCGCGCGCCTCCCGGAAGGGGGTGGCGGTCCGCCTCTTCCGGCATTTCCGGGACCAGATGCTGAAAAACGGCGTCCGGATGCTCATCGTGGACACTGAGGCCGACAATGAACCCGCCCTGAGATTCTTCCGCAAGATGGGGTTCGGAAGCCCCCAGGAACATACCTACCTGTCGTTGAATCTTTCCCAGGAACAGCGGCGGATGACCCAAAGACGGGAAAACGGTTCCCTGCGGTTCAATGGAAAAAATGGCTGACCGCCATCCCCCGATTCAGCCGGTCCGATTGGCCGACCTTCTCCGGAACCTGATCGACATCTACAGTCCATCGGGCAAAGAGGTGGAACTGCTCGACTATCTGTGGGAATACCTCACCGCGCATCACCTGCCGGTGGTCCGGCAGCCTGTGGACGAGGACCGGTACAATCTCCTGGTGCTGCCGCCTGAAACCGATGTCCAGGTGGCGTTTGTGGGCCATGTGGATACCGTGGGGGCCTACGACCTCGACCGCTACGAACATGTGCGCGATGGCGACCGAATCTGGGGACTGGGGGCCGCCGACATGAAATCGGGGTGCGCCGCCCTGCTGGAAGCGCTGTTGACGGTGTGGGGCGAAGGCCGCAGCCGGCCGCCCATCGCCGTGGCCCTGGTGGTGGGGGAAGAGGAAGAGAACGACGGGGCCAGAAAGCTCGTCGAAGAATACCATTTTCCCTGGGTGGTGCTGGCGGAGCCGACGGACCTCGTACCGTGCCTGTGTCATTACGGGTATATCGAAACCCAGTTGACGATCCGGGGACGGCGACGCCATGCGTCCCTGTCCGGCCCAAACGCCAACCCGGTGGAACGGATGCTCCATCTCCTCTTGTCCATCTCCCAGTATTTCATCCAGGACCGGGGGGAGGTCGTCTACAACATCCGGGATTTGATCAGTCCCCAAGCCGGATTTGCGGTGCCCGACTGGTGCGAAGCCTGGATCGATATCCATACCCCGCCCCACGCCCCGGTCGGCGACGTCTGCATCGATCTGGAGGAGAAAGTGGCGGCCGACCGGCGAAACGACCCGCCCATGGATGCGAAAATCCGGTTCCACACCATCATCGGCGGGTACGAACTGCCGGAAAAGGGTGTCGTGGTCCAGGAACTGAAATCGGTTTTCGCGCAACGGTCGCTGCCGTGGACGCCCCAATCCTTCCCCAGCCATTCCGATGCCAACCTCCTCTGGTCCAGCGGCATGAAACCCATCCTGTTGGGACCCGGGCAACTGGAAAAAGCCCACGCGCCCGATGAGTCGGTCCTCTTTTCCCAGGTGGTGGTGGCGGCCGGGATTTATCGGGAATTGATGTTGCGGGTGGGCAATGGGCACCGGGAGGAGACACCATAAACCCCGGCGGGTTTCCCCCGGCGTCCTCCTGCCATCAACTTTCTGAATTCTCTATTTGATATCGTCGAATTAACCGGCTCGGAACAGCGCGGCGGGTTCGCCCTCAGAGGGGCTTCCTCCCATGGTCAACGCCATGATGGCCTTCTGAACGTGGAGCCGGTTCTCCGCCTCATCCAGCACCACCGAGTTGGGGCCGTCGAGCACCTCGTCGGTGATCTCTTCGCCCCGGTGGGCGGGTAGGCAGTGCATCACCAGATGGTCGGATTTGGCGTGGGCCACGAGGTCGCCGTTGATCTGGTAGGGGGCGAATTTGGCAAGGCGTTCCTCCGTTTCCGCCTCCTGGCCCATGCTGGTCCAGACGTCGGCGTAGACGGCGTCCGCGTCGGCGACCGCGGCGACGGGGTCGTGGAGGATCTGGATCTCGCTGCCGGTCTCCGCGGCGTCTTCCTTTGCCTGGGCCACCACCGCCGGGTTCGGTTCATACCCTTCCGGGCATCCCAGGGTGAACTGCATCCCCGTTTTGGCGCAGGCGACCATCAGGGAGTGGGCCACGTTGTTGCCGTCTCCCACGAAGGCGAGCTTCCGTCCGGCCAGCGTCCCCTTCTTTTCCCTAATGGTGAACAGGTCCGCCAGGGCCTGGCAGGGGTGGAGGAGGTCGGTGAGGCCGTTGATCACCGGCACGGTGGCGTTTTCCGCCAGATCCACCACGGTCTGGTGGGCGAAGGTCCGGGCCATGATGCCGTCCACATACCGGGAAAGGACCCGGGCCGTATCCGCGATGGTCTCGCCCCTTCCCAACTGAAGGTCGTTGGTATTCAAGAACAGGGCTGCGCCGCCGAGCCGGTACATCCCCACTTCGAAGGAGACCCGGGTCCGCGTCGAGGATTTTTCAAAGATCATGGCCAGCGTCTTGCCCTTGAGGATGTCCAGGGGCCGTCCGGCCGCTTTGAGGCTGGCCGTGGTGTCGAAGATGAGGTCCATCTCCGGCAGGGACAGGTCGTGGATGGCGACAAGGCTCTTGCCCGCCAGGGATGTGGGGTCGATGTCCATTGGGGTCCTCCCGAAACCAAATCGTTTGAAGAAAAGAGGAAAGATTATCAGAATCCGCCGAAAAGGCAAGACGATTTTCCCTTGTGGTCGGGGCCCTTTTCCGGTAATGATCCGGTCTGAACGCAAACCGGAGGCGGACGATGAACCGACATATCCGATGGCTGGCCCCTGAAGTCCGGAAAGGGGCCGAAGAGCGGCTGATTGACCCGCCGCCCGGAGGGGCGGCTCTCCGGGGCCTGGACACCGCCGACCGGATCTGGGATGGGGAACTCCCCTCCAAGGGCTTCAACAGGGCCGGGCGGGTGGCGTGACACAATGAAGGCGGCGCTGTTTCGGCTCTATGGCCTGGGGTGGCGGATCGCCACGCCTCTCCTGGCCCGGAATCCACGCCTCCGGGACGGATTCGATCAGCGGATGTTAGCGGACTGGCCGCCGGGGAAGGCCGACCTCTGGATCCAGTGCGCCTCCGCCGGGGAATCCTACCTGGCGGTGCAGCTCCTCCCGCGATTGGGGGCGGATCTTCCCCTGCGGGTCCTGGCCACCACCAACACCCTCCAGGGCATGGAGATCCTGAACAGGTTCGCCGAATCGACCGCCGAAGATGAACCCGGGATGTCGATCGCCACGGCTTATTTCCCCTTTGATCATCCCGGCATCATGGACCGCGCCGTTCGGATCACGACCCCCGGGGCGATGGTCCTCCTGGAATCGGAAATCTGGCCCGGCTTATTGTACGCCCTGAAACGACAAGGGCGTCCGATCCTGATCGTCAATGGCCGGTTGACGGAGCGGAGCCTGGAACGGTACCGGATCTGGCCCGGCATCTGGCGGTTCCTGGCCCCGGATCGGGTGCTGGCCGTTTCCCGGCCCGATGCGGACCGGTTCTCGCAGCTGTTCGGGGCCCGGCGGGTGTCGGTGATGGATAATATGAAGTTCGACCGGGTCACCATTCCGGATGCCGGCGGCCTTTCACCGGTGGCGGCGGTCATGCCGGAAGCGGTTCCTTTTGCCGTCCTCGGCTCGGTCCGGCAGGAGGAGGAAGGGCCGGCGGCGGCGATCATCGCCCGGTTGGCACGGGACTTCCCGCAGGCGGTGACCGGTCTGTTTCCCCGTCACATGGAGCGGGTCCCGGACTGGAAAGCGGTCCTGGACCGGATGGGGATTCCCTGGCGCCTGCGGTCGGACATCCGGGGCCCGGTGGCGGCGGGGACGGTGGTCCTGTGGGATGTGTTCGGCGAGCTGTTCGCGGCCTACAAACGGGCCACGGCTGCTTTTGTGGGGGGGAGCCTGGCGCCCCTGGGCGGCCAGAATGTGCTGGAACCCCTCATGGCGGGGGTGCCGCCCACCATCGGCCCCTCATGGGAGAATTTCGCCTGGGTCGGCCGTGCGGTCGTCGACGCCGGCCTGGTGCGGGTCCGGCCGGACGCCGCCGGCGTAGCGGCGACCCTGCTGACGGACCTGGCCCATCCGCCGGATCGCCCGGCTATCCGAAAAGCGGCCCTGGCCTATGTCCGCCGCCGACAGGGGGGCACGGACCGGGCCTGCGACCTGATTCGCGATCATCTCAACCGACCGGAAAGAGAAACGATATCCTGATGGCGCAACTACCCCCCTCTTACGGGATCATTCCCGCCCGTTACGGCTCGACCCGGTTCCCGGGAAAGCCCCTGGCCGACATCCTCGGCAAGCCCATGTTCTGGCATGTATGGGACCGGGCCCGCCGCTGTCCCCTCCTCACATCCGTCGTGGTGGCCACCGACGACGACCGCGTCATGTGGGCGGCGGAGGAACGGGGGGTTCCCTGCGTGATGACCCGCTTCGATCATGAAAGCGGCACAGACCGGGTCATGGAGGCCGCCCGGGCCCTCCGGATACCGGCCAGCGCCCTGGTGGTCAACATCCAGGGGGATGAACCGCTCCTGGCGCCGACGATGCTGACCCAACTGTTGGAGCCCTTTTCGTCGCCGGACGTGGTGGTGACCACTCCCGTGGTCCGGATCGCCGCCGACGAGGCCCAGAACCCGGATCGGGTGAAGGCGGTCTTTGCCGCGGATGGTCGGGCCCTCTATTTTTCCCGGGCCCCGGTTCCGTTTCCGAGAGACGGCGAGGGGGACGGGTTTTTCGGCCACATCGGCATTTACGCCTTCCGGATGAAGACCCTGGAGACCTTCGTCTCCCTCGGACCGGGGCGGCTGGAGCGGACCGAGAAGCTGGAGCAGCTCCGGCTCCTGGAAAACGGCATCCCCATCCACGTGGTCGAAACCGATTTCAAGAGCCTGGGGGTGGACCGGCCCGAAGACATCCGGAAGGTGACGGCGATCCTCTCCCGCACCGAAAAAGCGGACGGATCCGGCGGCTGATGGGAAAACCGGTCAGTTGAGGATGTAATTTTTTGGATTCACTGCGGTGCCGTTGAGGCGGACTTCGTAATGGAGGTGGGGGCCGGTGGATCGGCCGGTCTCGCCCACAAGGCCGATGACGTCCCCCCGGGACACCGCTTCGCCGGGGCGCTTGAGCATCTTGGACAGATGGGCGTACCGGGTTGACAGGCCGTGGCCGTGGTGGACGATGAGTACCTTGCCATAGTGCCCCTTGGTTCCGGCGAAAGTGACCGTGCCGTCCCCCGGGGCCACGACGGGGGTTCCTTCGGCCGCCCCCACATCCAACCCGGTGTGAAATTCCTGAAGCCCAGTGAACGGTGAGGTGCGGTTGCCGAAACGGGAAGTGACCCACCCCTCTTTCAACGGATGGATGGAAGGGGTGGCCGCCAGAAAATTCTGTTTCTGGATGACTCCCTTCAGGAGATATTGCAGATCCGATCGCTGGACGGCGGCCGTATTCCGGAGATGGTCCACCTGGGTGTGCATCTCCCGGAGAAGCACCGATTGTTTTTCCGTGAGGACGGCGGTCGGGTCCAGGTCCGACGGCATGGCGCCGCCGATCCCCAGGTAGGACCGGCTGTTGTCCGGCGTGTCGAGGTTGGCCAGAATCCGGATCCGGCGCTCAAACCCGTTGAGGGCGAGGAGCCGCTCCTTGAGGTCGTCGATGTCCGCGGCAAACTGGTGGATATGGCTCTCCTGATCCGCCATCCGGGACCGATGGGCCGCGATCTGGGCCCGGAGCCGCTGATTTTCCGGCACCAGTGATTTCAGCTGATGGTATTCATGAATCCATTGCCCCAGCCCCACGGCGCCCGCCAGGGTCAACAGGCACAGGCATCCCACAAAAAACCGGGAAACCGTCCATTGCCGGGGGCAGGAACCGGTGTTGCTCATGATAAAGAGGGTGATCTGTTTTCGCATACAGGGTATCTCCCATCGGTTGTTCTCCGCAGGGAAAAGAACCTCCTTGCCGGCCGGGCACCGGGCGGCGGCAGGCTATCGCGGAGAGATCCGGTGTTTTCTCAGCAGTTCGTAGACCCGGGGCAGGGAAAGCCCCGAGAGGGCCGCTGCGTCCTTGATATCGCCGTTGCACGTCGTCATCAAGTCTTTTAGATAGTTTTCTTCGCCTTTTTCGATGAGCCTCCGGCGATACTCTTTCCATTTGAGGAAGGTGTCCGGCGGTTGCGCCGGGAGGAGGGTGCCTGGGGAGAGGGGGTCCTCGGGGGGGGGCGATGCGGCCTCGCCGTCCGGTTCCGTGTCGAAGGCGGACCGGACCACCTGGACCCGAATCTGCGGGGGCAAGTGTTTCGGAAACAGGATGGTCTCGTAGAGGGCATGGGCCATGACCCATTCCAGGGCGCTGAAGAGTTCCCGGACGTTGCCCGACCAGGTATAGGCCTCCAGCTCCTGGGTGAATTCGGCGGAGAAGGTTTTGAGGGGCATACCGTGGGATTCACACAGTTTGCCCATATAGTGTTCGGCCAGCAGGGGGATATCGCCGGTGCGGTCCCGCAGGGGGGGCAGTTCGATGGTGACGGATCGGAGCCGGAACAGCAGGTCATCCCGGAACCCGCCGGTACGGACCATCGCTTCCAGGTCGCGGTTGGTGGCGGCGACCAGACGAAAGTCGCTTTCGATCTCCCGGGTCGCGCCGATGGGATGGAATCGCCGTTCCTGGAGCACCCGGAGCAGGGATTTCTGAGCCGACAGGGTCAATTCACCGATTTCATCGAAAAAGAGGGTGCCGCCGTCGGCATGTTTGATCAGTCCCTCCTCGGCCCGGTCCGCGCCGGTGAAGGCCCCCTTGGTATGGCCGAAGAGCAGACTTTCCATGAGGGTTTCGGGAAGCGACCCGCAGTCCACCACCACGAAATTGCTGTCGGCCCGCTCCGAGTTGGCGTGGATGGCCCGGGCGAAAAGTTCTTTTCCCGTGCCGGTTTCGCCGTTGATCAGGATATTGGTCCGGCTGTGGGCCGCCCGGGCCAGAAGGTCCAGGCAGGCCCGGATCTCGGGGCTCCGGCCGATGATGTTGTGTCGGATGGCTTCGGGCTGGGGCCGGCTGCGCTCTTTCTGCTGGCGGTACTGGAGGGCCCGGGTGAGGGTCTGAAAGAGCGATTCGCTGCTGGCCGGCTTTTTGATGTAGTCCCAGGCATTTCCCTTGATGGCCAGTTCGGCGCCGTCCGGGTCGGCATAGGCCGTGAGGATAATCACTTCGGGCGACGACGGGGCATTGTGGATGGCCGGCAATTGTCCCAGGCCGTCGCCGTCCGGCAACCGGACGTCGAGGAACACCACGTCGAAGTCGCCCTCTTCAACCTTCGCCAGCCCCTCTTCCAGGGTCCGGGCCTGCTCCACCATGTGGCCCGCGTCCTTGAAAAACCGCGCCATGGTGCGGCATATCATCCCATCATCGTCGATGATGAGCAGACGCGCCATTTCCGGGATTTTAATCGTTTCTGGTATCCGGCTCGAAGACATATCCCAACCCGTTTGCGAACGAAACGCTCTCTTCATCCGGGTACGGCCCGGTATCGCGCCTTGCAACACCGGCACGACCGGTCGTTGACCCGGGCGCTCGGCAACAGAAGATGGATGCGTGAGAATCAATAAGGAGAGTATATAACAGGTTTGGGAAAAAATGTGAATCTTAATTTTCTTTCTGCAGGATTTGCTGGGTGACGGCCAGCAGCCGGTCACCCGAGACCGGTTTGGACATGAGGTCCCGGATGCCCAACCGGCGGGCTTCGACCGGTGAGAGGACCTCCCCGTAGCCCGTGGTCATCACCACCGGCAGGTCGGGACGGAGGGCCTGGATTCCGCGGATGAGATCGATGCCGCTCATTTCCGGCATGGTGAGATCGGTAATGATCAGCCCGTACCGATCCGGAGAGACCTTGATCCGCTCCAAAGCCGCCGCGCCGCTGGTTTCCCCGGTCACTTCGTATCCGATTTCCGTGAGGGTTTTGGACAAGATCTGCACCACCGTGTCATCATCGTCCACTACGAGAATACGCCCGCTGACCGGCGCTGTGCCGCTGACTGCCGGGGGCCTCGGACCCGGATCCCTTTCCGGGGAACGGCAGGGCAGCAGGATGTCGAACCGGCTGCCGTTTTCCGATTCGCTGCGCACGAGAATGGCGCCTTCCATGCCGTTGACGGTGCCGCGGGCCATGACGGGGGGCCGCCCGGTGTCCGGAGCGGGCGTCGGGGTGAAAAACGGATCGAAGATTCTGTCCTGAATGGCGGCCGGTATGCCGGCGCCGGTATCCGCCACCGTCAGCCGGAGGTATTCCCGGCCGGAAAGGTCGGGGGGGGACTCCGGCCCCGGTTGATCGGGCATGAGGGAGACGGTGAGGGCCCCGCCGCCGCTCATGGCGCTGGCGGCATGGGTGCAAAGCTGGATCAGGAGCTGCTGGATCCCGCCGGGATCGGCCATGACCCTTTCCGAGGGCGCCTCGATCCGTTGCCGGATTTCGATGTACGCCGGCAGGGAAGCCCGGAGCATTTTCAGCGTCTCTTTGACCAGGGGGGCGAGCACCAGCGGTTTTTTGGCGGCATGGTCGCTCCGGCTGAACGTAAGGATCTGGTCCACCAATTCGCTGGCCCGGCGTCCCGCCTCCAGGGCCATTTCCATGGATTCCTGCTCGTCGCTGCCGTCCGGGCATCGGGCCAGGACGTATTCGATATTGAGCAGGATGGTCATGAGCAGGTTGTTGAAATCATGTGCGATGCCGCAGGCCAGTGTGCCGATGGCTTCCCACTTCTGGGCGCGCCGGAGTTGGTCCTCCAGCCGGCCCTCCCGGGTGACATCCCGGATGGTCAGGATCGCATGGGTCGCCTCGCCGTTGTCCCCCGCCAGCGGAACGATTCGCAGATCCTTCCACAGCCTCGGGCCCGATGTCGTGGGGATATGTTGCCGGAAGTGCTGCGCACGGCGCGTCCGGAGCACGTCGGCCACCCTTTCTTCGATTTTTCCGCCCCCGAACGGAGACGTTCCTCCGTCGAACACCTCTGCGGGAAGACGGCCGATGGCCGTCTCCCGGGTCACGGCGGAGAACGCGATTTCCTCCCGATTCATGTCGGTAATCCGACCGGCCGTGTCCAGGACGATGACCTCATCGGTCACATTGTACAGGAGGGACCGATAATAGCGTCCGGTTTCCGCCGATTGTCTCATGGGAGTGACGACCCATCGGCGGAGAAACAGGAAGAGGAGTCCCATTAGAAAGAAGGCGCTGATGGCCTCCGGAATCCAGGCCCGGCTGTATGCAGCGTAGAGGATCACCGGGCCGAGACCTTCCCCGGCCGGCGGTTGAATGGGGATGGGCAAATGGTGGACGATGATGCTCACCGCCGCATGGAGGAAAAAGACGGACAGCAGGCCCGCGCCGATTCTCAGGCCGATGTTCATGACCCTGTCCTTTCGGGGATGAGCGGAACCATCGCGTTATGGCAGCAGGGATTTCCGACGGAAGGGAGTGTAACTCGGTTTTGGCATGGTTGCTTCAGTGGTTTGATGATAAACGTTACAAAAGATGAGGGGGGATTTTTTGTGGTGTTGTTGATAAGGCCGATTTTAGCCATTTGAAGGTACGGAAGTGACCAAAACCGAGTTACGGTTATAATATATGCCAGTTTTATGCCATTTGCAACCTAAAATTTGAAAAATTTTTTTATTATTAAAATACAAAGAGTTATAGTTTTTACCGGGAAAGGCGATTGCCGGCGTCCGGCCATGGACCGTCGGTTTTATTGAAAACCCATAATCGTTTTATTGAAAAATCACAAAAACCGACCCCTGGAATGGGGGGTCACGCCGGCCCGGACGCGACGGTGTCCAGGAGGACCGACACACCGCTCAGGGTGCTCTCCGCCAACAGCGATTCGGCCCAGTCCGCCGCTTCGGCGACCGTCACGCCGCGGATATGGGCCTGCACGGTGGGCAGAAACTTCGGGTCCACGGAAAAGGCCCGGAGCCCGATGCCGATGAGAAACGAGAGGTACCGGGGGTCGTGGGCCATTTCGCCGCAGACGGCGACGGGTTTTCCGCCGGCGTCGGCCGCGCGGACGACAGCCGCCAGTCCCCGGAGGACGGAGGGATGATAGGGCCGGTAATATTCGGCCACCTTTTCGTTGGATCGGTCCACGGCCAGCATGTACTGAATAAAGTCATTGGTGCCGATGGAGAGAAAATCCACTTCTGCGATGAATTCCGCCAGGGTCCCCAGCACCGCCGGCAGCTCCACCATCATGCCCAGGGAAGGCGACGGATGAAAGGGCAAACGGTCCCGTTCCAGGGAGTGCTGGCAGGCCCCGACCACCGATTTGGCTTCCCGGAATTCATCGATGGCGGAGATCATCGGGAACAGGATGCGCACATCCGTTGCATCGGCGGCCGCCCGCAAAATGGCCCGGATCTGCCCTTCGAAGATGTCCCGGTGGCGCAGGGAGAACCGGATCGAGCGCAGGCCCAGTTCCGGGTTCTCTCCGGCCGAGGCGTCGGCATAGGCCAGCACCTTGTCGCCGCCCACATCCAGGGTCCGGATGGAGACGGGCCGGTCGGTCATCTCGTCGAACAGGCGCCGGTAGATGAGGTACTGCTCCGCTTCCGACGGGAAGGCGGACCGGATAAGAAAGGGGAATTCCGTTCGGTAGAGGCCGATCCCCTCGGCTTTGAGGTCCCGGGCCGTGGCCAGCTCGCTGAGCAAATTGATATTGGCCATCAGGCGGACCCGGACCCCGTCCCGGGTCTGGGTGGTGGGGTCCATGGCCGCGGCCATGGGGGCCGCCGACCGCTGTGCGGTCCGCTGGGCCTCGAACCGCTGGAGGACCGGACCGCCGGGCCGGATGTAGATATTGCCGATATCGGCGTCCAGGAGCACGGGCGTGCCGTCGGGGAGGTCCATGAGATCGGGACGATCGGCGATGACCATGGGGATCCCCATGGAGCGGGCCAGAATGGCGACGTGGGAGGTCACTCCCCCTCGGACCAGGATGATCCCCTTCACTTCTTCGGAAGCAAATTTGAGGATTTCCGACGGGTAGAGGTTCCGGGCGATGACGATGGTCCCCTCGGTCATTCCTTCTCTGTTTCCGTGGGGGCGACCCATAAGATTTTTGAGGATCCGGCCGGCGAGATCTTCGATGTCGTTGACCTTTTCCCGGATATAGGCGTGGGAACTGGCCGAGAACACGTCTATATAATGGTGGGCCACCTCGCGGATGGCCAGGGGGGGCGGGGTCCCTTTTCCAATGAGGGTTTCGATCCGCTGGATGAACTGGGGGTCTTTCAGGATCATGAAGTGGGCCGAGAAGATGAGGGCCGCACTTTCGGGCAATTTTTCGCTCAGTCCGGCCTGGAAGGACTTGAGCTGATCCGAAGCGGATTGGACAGCCCGCTGGAAATCGGCCAGCGTGTAGGTGCCCCCGGAGATCGAACCGGCGGCCGCAAGAAGGCTCCCATGGCTCCCCCGGCGCACCACGGCCTCGGCAAAGGCGAATCCGCCCGAGGCGGACTCTCCCTTGACGAATTGCAGGTCCTCGGGCGTTTCGGTCCAGGGGGTTCGCAGGCCCGAGACCTCCAGATCCATGAGCAACCGGGCGTTTTCAAGGGCCCCGGCCAACTGGGAGGCGGTGGCCCGCATGGCCAGGACATCCGTCTCGTTAAAGGCGTTTCGGCGTTCGTGCTGGACCACCAGCACACCGATCCGTTGGACCCCGCGCAGGATGGGTGCGGCCAGAAACGATTCAAAACGATCTTCGTGGGCTTCTTCGAAATATTTAAAGGAGGGGTTGCACGAGGCGCACCCTTCGCAAATGGGCGATTGCCGGGCAAAGGTCTCGCCCACCAGCCCTTCACTGGGCCGCATCCGGATGACGTCCACCGCCTCGGGATTGAGGCCTTTGGTGGCCCGGAGCACCAGCTCCCGGGCACCCTCTTCATAGAGGTAGATGGAGCAGACATCGGCGTCCAGGTGGCGGGAGACCATCTCCACGGTGTTTTGAAGAAAACCGCGGATGTCCGACTGTTCCGCCAGCAGGTGGGTCAGTTCCCCGATATTGCAGAGGAGATTGAAATGATTGCGGTGCTTGCGGTGCATGGCGGGTCTCCGAGGCGCTGTGATTCCAATGCGTCCTGAAATGAAATTTTGTCACGAATATATCTGAAATGGAGATATTCGTAAATCGATTTTGAACGAAATGTTCGTAATCAGGGCGAAGGCAAAACCGCTTCGACAGCGGCGCGGAGTGCACCGACCCGGATCGGGTCTTCGATCTTCTGACCGGCCAGGTCCTGGACATAGAAAACATCCACCACTTGATCCACCTTGGTGGCGATCTGGGCGGATTTGATGTCGATGCGGCACCGGTAGAGGGCGTCTGTGATCCGGAAAAGAAGACCGAGTGCATCCCGGGTGGAGACCTCCACGAGGGTGTAGAAGCTCGATGCGGTGTTGTCCACTTCGACCCGGTTGGGGCGTTGGACGTCCGGAAGGCCGTCTCCGGACCCCTTGTCCGCGCCCCCGGCCAGTTCGGCGGCCAGATCGCGCTGGCCGGCCAGGGCCTCCCGAAGATCCCCTTCCGCCCGATCCCATTTTTCCGATTCGAAAATCGGGTCGGGGGGCGGGGTGACATTGAAAATATTGATGCACATCCCGTTTCGCCAGGTGTGGATCTGGGCATCCAGGATGTTGACCCGATGGAGGGCCAACACCCCGGCGATGTTGGCGAACAGGCCCGGCGTATCCCGGCCGCAGAGGGTGAGGGTCCGGGTATCGGCCTGGGGGTTCCGGTTGATCGTCCAGACAAACGCCTTTTCCCCGAGATCCGCCGCCAACCGGATATGGGATTGGATAGCCTCCACCGGCGTGGCCAGCAGGTAACGGGAAGACATGGCCCGAACCATCCTCTGGAGACTGTTTTCAGGCAACGGTAAGGATGCCGACAGCAGGAGTGCCTCCTTTTCACGGGCGACCCTTTCGGCCTCTTCGTTCGTCGCTTCCCCCCTCTCCAGGACATGGAGCACCTTGAAAAAAAGTTCCCGGACAAGAATGGCGACCCAGTCGTTCCACGCCTTGGGCCCCGTGGCCATGAAATCGGCCACGGTGAGGAGGAAGAGCATCTTGAGCCGGTCGGGGTCTCCGATGCGTCGGGCGCAAAAGAGGACCGTTTCCTCGTCATTGATGTCCCGGCGGGTGGCGCTGTGGAACAGGAGCAGGTGCGCCCCGATGAGAAACGCCACTGTATCGGCATCCCCTTTCCGGCGCCCCATGGCGAGCAGCTGTTCCCGGGCCAGGTCGGCCCCGGCCTCGGAATGGTCCCGGTCGGGAACGCCCTTGCCGATATCGTGGAGCAGGGCCGCCCAGAGCAGGGGCCGCTTCCGGGGGAGTTCCCGGTAGAGATCGGCGCAGAGGGCCCCGGTCTCCCCCTGCCCCCCGCCGTCGCCGAACCCCTTCAGGATCCGGACTGTCCGGAGGGAGTGCTTGTCCACGGGGTAGACATGGTAAGCGTTGTACTGGATCCGGTGGGCGATCTCCCGGAAGGGCGGGATGAACCGCGCCAGAAACCCGGTGTGGAGCATCTCGTTGAGCACGTTGAAGGTGGGGGCCGGGGTGGTGAGGATCCGTTCAAAGGACCGGACCACCTCCCGGGACGACCGGAACCCGTCGTCCACCAAACATGAGAATTCCCGGATCAACCGCCGGGCATCGGGCCCGATGGGGCATTTGAGCCGGGCGCTCTCCTCGAAGATCCGCATCAGGAGCGTCGGGTCCTGGATCAGGGCTTCCGAAGAGGCGAAGACGAGCTGGTCCCGGCGGATCTCGAGCCCCGCCACCTGGGCCTCCCGGGCCGGTTTCTTCCGGAAACGGAACCATTTTTTGGCAGCGCCCAACTCGTACAGAAAAACCAGGTGATGCTGTTTGATCCCCTCCATCCGGCTGTGGAGATCGCTCAGAAACCGTTCCACCGGCTTCAGGCCGTTCGTCGTCGGGTAGGCGAAAAAGTCCGCCATCGGCGGCTGGTATTCGAAGTGGAGATGATCGTATTTTCGGCCGGTGATCCGATGGAGGAGGCTCCGGACATTCCAGATAAATGTCAGGGCCTCGGATAGGGCCGCGAATTCCTCGTGGGAGAGAAGCCCCAGATATTCCAGGTCCCGGGGGCTCTGGAGGCCGAACTTGATTCGGGCGATCCAGAGCATGGTATGATAATCCCGCAGGCCGCCCTGCCCCTCTTTGAGATTGGGCTCCAGGCGGTAGGAAGCGTCGCCGAACACCCCGTGCCGCTGCCGGGTGTTCTCCACCAGCCAGGCGATGATTTTGGCGGACCGGCGAAAGAGGATCTTTTCCCGGACCCGTTCCATGAGGGCCGAATAGAGGGGGGACATCCCGCAGATAAAGCGGGCGTCCAGCAGGGAGGTGAGGACTTCGTAGTCCTTGCCGGCCAGGCCGATGCAGTCCCCGAGGGAGCGGGTGGCGTGGCCGATGTCCAGGCCGATGTCCCAGAGCGGGTAGATCATCTCCCGGATCAGGGCGTCGGCGGCATCGGGAATCCGTTTTTCGAACAGGAAAAGGACATCCACGTCCGAATGGAGGCACTGTTCCCGGCGGCCATAGCCGCCCAGGGCGATGACCGCATAAGGGTTCCGGTTGATCTGGAGGGTCGGGCCCACGGCACTCCGCTCGAACTGATCGCAGAAATAGTCGTCCAGCATCCGGGTGTGGGCCTGGAGATGGCTGGCGCCGTCATCGGGTGTGAAGTCGGCGATGAGGCGACTTTTTCCATCCAACAGCCGCTGAGCGGCCGATTCATACCGGTTTTCCGTCTTCATTGCGTGCATCGGTGTCGGTCTTGGGGATCGTTGGTTAACGGTTTTCCCGGGATATTTTGCAAAGGGTGTGCCAGGATCTCTTCAGGCAGCGGACAGCTGTAAAAACAGGGGGATCGGCCGGGATCAGGACGTGGAGTGGCGGCATGGGGCCGGGGGGTCAGTACGGTTTTGTCGTTTATTAGAAAAAACTTTACATAAATGTCAAATATCCACTGAGCGATTGTCCGGAAACCGGGGATTTGGCGTCCGGGCGAGGCCGCGCGGCTTTTTCAACCGCAGAAAAGGCATGGACGATTTGGAGGATTGAAAAAAGCGTTGAATGCCGCATGGGGTCAAACGATGCGGTTTTCGGTAGATGCTTAGAGAAGGGTGGGGATGACGGTGCGCAGAAAGTCCCGGTCGTCCTGTTCGATGCGGCGGAGGCCCTCGATGATGAGGTACATGAAATCCCCGATCTCCGAAGCGGCCATTTTGTCCGGGGAAAGCCCGGGCAGGTATTTGAACCGGCCTTCCTTGAGCTTGAGAAGGGCGAAAAAGGCTTCCTCCCCCTTTTTGTCGCCGTATTCCACATCCACCAGCCGCCCCTCCCGGAAAGAGAGCTGGGCCGTCCCCTCGGTGAGTTTGAGGGTCAGGACTCCGGTTTTCTGGTTGATATTGAAGGTTTGAAAGAGATCGGTGGGCGGGATCTCCGACAACTGCCCGGCCAGACAGGAGGAGAAGTGCTCGGAGCGGGCCCGGTTGATCTCCGCCATCCGCCGCACCAGGAGCCGGGTAAAGCGCATCTGGAGAGAAGGGAAGTTGGAGAGCACCCGCCGGAAGTGCTCGGCGCTGATCCGCAGGACATCCGTGGGTGCGATGGCCTTGACGGAGGCCCCCACCCGGTCGCCGCTGAGCACGCTCATCTCCCCCACCACTTCGCCCCGGCCCATGGTGGCCAGGCTCAGGCCGTCGTCCCCTTCCACCGCCACAATGCCCGACACGATGATGAACAGATGGCGGCCCGGTTCGCCCTTTCGCAGGACGTAATCGCCTTTGTTGAATTTGTCCAGCCGGAGATGGGCGATGATGTCCTGGATGTCGGCGTCGTCCAGGTCTTCAAAGATGGAGAAACTGCGCAACAGATCGGTCAGGGCGTCCAGGTAATCATCGGCCCCCCGGGGTCGGTCGGACTTGCAGGCGAACAGGATGGTGCCGGTGCAGCCGCTGCAGGTAAAGGGCTTTCCCGCGGCGGTCTCGCCGCCCCCTTTTTCCTCGATGGTGCTGACGTCCCGGGCCAGGATAAGGCACGGGGACTTGCCCTGGGGCACGTAAAAGAGTCCATTGGCGAACTGGAACTCGTCATTGACGTCATACAACGGGCAGCCGTCTTCCCGCACCACGTAATAGACCGGCGGGGGCGGGGTTTCCGGGGGCGCCCCATCCTGGCGGACCGGGAAGACATGGTCGCATTTGGCGCATCGGACCCGGATGGGGCCGTCTTCTGGCCGTGTTGCAGCATTCAACCGGAACCGGGCGCCGCAGTTGTCGCATTCGATCTTCATAGTGGGGCATCTGCCTGAAGCGCTTGCCTGTTTCTCATGAGCCTAACCTAATGGATATACCCCTGTTTGTAAATGATTTTGTGAATTCCTCCTCCGCTGTCCTCTCCGGGACGGGGACAGTTCGCAAAAAAATCCTTTAAATACGGTCCAAAAGAATATACACTTTTCGGTTCTATGGCAACGGAAGGACGGAAACAGCACCCATGAAACCCATCGTCGCCCTGGTGGGCCGCCCCAATGTGGGCAAATCCTCGCTTTTCAACCGACTGACCCGCACCCGGGACGCCATCGTGGACAACATGCCGGGGGTCACCCGGGATCGCCTCTACGGGGATGTCCAGTGGGACAGTACCCTCTTTACCCTGGTGGATACCGGCGGGTATCTTCCCCGGGACACGGAGCGGTTCGCGGGGGAGATCCGCCGCCAGATCGACCTGGCCGTGGCGGCGGCCGACGCCGTGATCCTGGTCCTGGACGCCCGGGCCGGTGTCTCGCCCTTTGATGCCGACATGATCGAGATGCTGCGCACCGTGGACAAACCGGTCTTTTACGGGGTCAACAAGATCGACGGACCCGAGGCCGAGGACTTGATCCATGATTTCTACGCCCTGGGGATCGAAGATCCCCTCCCCCTGTCCGCGGCCCACGGCTACGGTGTGGCGGATTTGATGGACCGCCTCGTCTCGGCCCTGCCGGCCGGGGCCGACACCGGCGATGCCGGAGACGCCATCCGGATCGGGGTGGTGGGGCGGCCCAATGTGGGCAAATCCTCCCTGATCAACCGGATTCTCGGGGAAGAGCGGCTGGTGGTCAGCGATGTGCCCGGCACCACCCGGGACGCCATCGACACCCTCTGCCGGGTGGAGGGCGTTGCCTACCGGCTGGTGGACACCGCGGGCATCCGCCGGAAGGGCCGGGTGTCGGCACGGCTGGAAAAGTTTTCGGTGATCAAGGCCCTCAAGACCCTGGACCGGTGCGATGTGGCCCTTCTCGTCATGGATGCCGTGGAGGGGATCACCGAACAGGATGTGGCCATCGGCGGGTATGCCCTGGAACGGGGATGCGCCTGCGTCCTCCTCCTCAACAAGTGGGACCGGGTGGAAA
Source organism: uncultured Desulfobacteraceae bacterium (assembly GCA_964409085.1). GTDB lineage: Bacteria > Desulfobacterota > Desulfobacteria > Desulfobacterales > JAABSP01 > JAABTD01. Next base: position 21,993 of record CAYPCE010000009.1, read on the forward strand.
AAGACGACCGGACCGCCCGGCGGTTGAAGGAGCGCCTCCGGGAACAGGCCAAATTCCTCAGCTTCGCCCCGGCCATGACGATCTCGGCCCTTACCGGCCGCCGCGTGCCGCGGATCTTCACCCTGGTGGGGGAGGTGTACGAACAATACGTCCGGCGGGTCGGCACCGGCCCCCTCAACCGGACCCTGGAGGCGGCCGTCCAGCGCAACGAACCGTCCCTCCACAAGGGCCGGCGCCTCAAGTTCTACTATGCCACCCAGACGGCCGTCCGGCCGCCCACATTCGTGCTTTTCGTCAACTATCCCGACGCGGTCCATTTTTCCTACCGGCGGTACCTGACCAACCAGTTCCGGGAATCCCTGGGCTTTACCCAGACCCCCATCCGCCTCATTTTCCGCCAGCGGACCGGTCGCCCCCTGGCCGAGCGGCGATCCGCATGACCCGGTCCGTCAACCGCGACCTGTTCGAGGAGGCGGCCAAAGAAGAGGGGCGCAAGGCGGCGCCCCTGGCCGATCGGATGCGGCCCCGCCGCCTCGACGACCTGGCGGGGCACGACGCCGTCGTCGGGCCGGACACCCCCCTCCGGCGGGCGATCCGGGAAGACCGCCTCTTTTCCATGATCCTCTGGGGGCCGCCGGGATGCGGGAAAACCACCCTGGCCCGGATCATCGCCGGGGAGACCCGGTCCCGGTTCGTCCATTTTTCGGCGGTCCTCTCGGGGGTGAAGGAGATCCGGGGGGTGATCGACGGCGCCAAGGCGGACTGGCAGCACCGCCGGCGGCGGACCCTCCTTTTCGTGGATGAGATCCACCGCTTCAACAAGAGCCAGCAGGACGCCTTTCTCCACCACGTGGAAACCGGCCTCATCACCCTGGTGGGGGCCACCACCGAAAACCCCTCCTTCGAGGTGATCCCGGCCCTGGTCTCCCGGTGCCGGGTGATCCCCATGGCGGCCCTGTCCGAGGGGGCCATCGGCCGGATCATCGACCGGGCCCTGGCCGACCGGCAAACCGGCCTGGGCGGGATGGGGGTGACCCTGGAAGCCGCGGCCCGGGACCACCTCGTCCGCACCGCCGACGGCGATGCCCGCACGGCCCTCAACCATCTGGAGATGGCCGCCCTTCTGGCCACTGGCCGGACCGGCGCCCCGGGTGACGAGGCCCTCATCCGGCTGGCGGACGTGGAGGGGGCCATCGGACGGAAGGCCCTCCGGTACGACAAATCCGGGGACGCCCATTTCAATCTCATCTCGGCCCTCCACAAGAGCCTCCGGGGGAGCGACCCCGACGCGGCCCTCTACTGGCTCTGCAGGATGCTGGCGGCCGGCGAGGACCCCCTCTACGTGGCCCGCCGCATGGTCCGGTTCGCCTCCGAGGATGTGGGCAACGCCGACCCCGCCGCCCTGACCGTGGCCCTGGGCGCCGTGGAATCCTACCGGTTTCTCGGGTCCCCCGAAGGGGACCTCGCCCTGGTCCAGGCGGCGGCCTACCTGGCGACGGCGCCCAAGAGCAACCGGCTCTACGAGGCCCACAACGCCGTGAAACAGGCGATCCGGGAGACCGGCAGTCTCCCCGTCCCACCCCACATTTGCAACGCCCCCACGGGGTTGATGAAGAAGATGGGCTATGGTAAGGGATACCGGTATGCGCACGACTACGAAGATGCCTACGTCCCCCAGGAGCACCTGCCGGAACGACTGGCGGGACAGATCTTCTACCGGCCGTCGGACCGGGGCGACGAGGCGGTGATCCGACGGCGGCTGGCGGCCTGGCGGGCCCGGAAATCGGGCCGGGCCGACGGCGAGGGGCGGGTGGACACGACACCGTCCGACAACCCATCCGGCCATGTAACCGATGACTGACCGACCGACCCCGCGGTGTCACTGGATTCTCTCCGCCCTCGCGTGTCTCCTGTTCCTCTTTCCGCCGGGGTCCCATGCGGCGCCCCGCTCGGCCGGGGTGGTGACCGGGAACGGAATCCGGGTCCGGTATGCCGAGGGCCTGGCCGGGACGGCCCGGCAACTGGCGGATGCCTATCCCGGCCTGAAGGCCGACCTGGAAGGGACCTTTGGCTGGTCTCTGCCGGTAACCCCGACGGTCTACCTCATGACGGACGGGGAACGGTTCAGCCGGATGGCCGGCAGCGCCCATGTGGTGGCGGTGGCCTGGCCGGCCCGGAACCGGATCATCATGGACTGGCCCCGGGTGAACCGGGATCCCTTCACCCCCCTGGATACCCTCAAGCACGAAGTCTGCCATCTGATCCTCCACCACCATATCCGGCCGGAACACCTGCCCCGGTGGCTGGACGAAGGCGTCTGCCAGTGGGTTTCCGACGGATTGACCGAACTGGCCCTGCGCACCTCGACCGGCGCCCTGCAGCAGGCGGTCCTCACCGGCCGGGTCCATGGGCTCGACACCCTGTCGGCGGGCTTTCCCCGATCCCCCGAGCGGATGGCCCTGGCCTATGCCGAGAGCAAAAGCGTGGTCCAGTACCTCATCCGGCGCTACGGCGTGGACGGGTTCCTCGGCTTCCTGGACCGTCTCAAAACAGGCCATGACCTCCCCAGGGCCCTGGCCGATCAGTTCGGCCTCTCTCCCGGGCGACTGGAGAAGCGATGGCGCCGGGACCTCACCGGCCGGATCGGCTGGCTCACATGGGTGGCGTCCCATCTCTATCAGATCCTGTTTTTCACCGCCGGGCTGGCCGCGGCCATCGGGTTTTTCCGCCAGGTGCGCCGCCGGCGCCGGTACACCGACGAAGAGGAGGAGGAGGATCTGGAATGAAGCTCAACACCATCGTCGGTCGCTATCTGTTCCGGCAGCTGCTGCCGCCTTTTTTCCTCAACCTCTTCTTCTTCACCTTTATCTTCCTGCTGACCCGGATGCTGGACATCACCAACCTGGTGGTCAACTACAAGGTGGGCATGGGCGTGGTCGGCCGGATGCTCGTCTACCACATGCCCTATTTTCTCGTCTACGTGGTGCCCATGTCGGTGATGATGGCCGTCCTCCTCACCTTTCTCCGGATGTCCAGCGACAACGAGGTGCTGGCCCTCAAATCCGGCGGGGTCAGCCTCTATGGGCTCCTGCCCCCGGTGCTGGTGTTCTGCCTGATCGGAATGCTGCTCACCGCCGTCATGATCTTCGGGGGCCTGCCCTGGGGACGCCGGTCCATGGCGGACCTGACCCGGCAGGTGGCGACGGCCAATATCAATATCGGGCTCAAGGAACGGACCTTCAACGACGCCTTCGACGGGGTGATGCTCTACGTCAACAAGATCGATGTCCGGTCAAAGGAACTCGTCGATATTTTCATCCAGGACCGCCGGGACCCGGAAATGCCCATCACCATCGTCGCACCCCGGGGCCGGCTGTTCCGGGAACCGGAACGGCCGGTGTTCCACCTGCGCCTGTTCGACGGCGCCATCAATGGCGCCAATCTGGACGACCGGACCGTCAACGCAGCCCGGTTCGACACCTACGACATCAACCTCGACCTCGGGGCGGCCATGGCCGACGACCATGACCGGCGGCTGGACGAAAAAGAGATGTATTTCGGGGAACTGGTCCGGTTTATCCGGGAAACCGAGCGACGGGACAGCAAATACTGGGAGGCGGTCATGGAGTATCACAAAAAATTTTCCATCCCCTTCGCCTGCCTGGCCATGGGGGTGCTGGCCGTGCCCCTGGGGGTCGGGTCCAAGTTTTCCCGGCGGTCCTTCGGCCTGGGACTGGGACTCACCTTTTTCCTGGGATATTACCTTCTCCTCTCCGCCGGCCTGGTCTTTGGGGAGAGCGGCCGCTATCCCCCGCTCATCGGCATGTGGATGCCCAACATCGTCATGGGCGGCATCGGCCTCGTTCTCCTGATGCGGGCCGCCAACGACCGGCCGATCCAGTTCGGGTTCATGCGGGGCTCGTCACTGCTGATCCGGGCGGGGCGCCGGCTGCTGAGGCGACGCCGGCCATGAACATCATCCACCGGTACCAGCGGCGGGAGATCCTCCAGTACATGGCCATCGTGCTGGTGGTGGTGGTCGCCATCTATGTCTGCGTCGATTTCTTCGAAAAAATCGACAATTTCCTCGACGCCGGCCTGCCCCTCTCCCGTGCCGGCGAGTATTTCCTCTACAACATCCCGTTCATCGTGGCCCAGATCCTGCCGGTCAGCCTCCTCCTGGCGGTGCTCATCACCTTCAGCCTGATGACGAAACACAACGAAATCCTGGCGCTCAAAAGTTCCGGGGTCAGCGTCTACTCCCTCCTCCGACCGGCGGTGACCATCGGGATCATCTCCACGGTGGCCCTCTTTTTCTTCTCGGAGTGGGTGGTGCCCGTCGCCACCCAGAAGGCCAACGATATCTGGCTCCGGGAAGTGAAAAAAAAGGCGGCCGTGGTCTCCCGGGAAAAGGACATCTGGATCAAGGACCAGCGGATGATCACCTACATCCGCTATTTCAACCATGCCCACGGGACCCCTTACGGGGTGACCATCTACTCCTTTGACAAAGCGTTCCATCTCGTTCGGCGGGTGGATGCCAAGCGGGGGGAGTTCCAGGGCGACCGGTGGCTGCTCTACCGGGTCATGGAGCAGGAGCGGTCGCCGGAGACCGGCGAGTATGACGTGACCTTCCATCCGGCCCTGTTCGAACCCCTGAGCCTCCGGCCCGAGGACCTGACCACGGTGATGCGCACCTCCGAGGAGATGGGGTTCAACGAACTCCTGGCCTACGTCCACAAGGTGGAGGCCGAGGGGTACGATGCCACGGTCTACCGGGTGGATCTCCACGGCAAAGTGGCCTTTCCCTTCATCTGCATCATCCTCTCCCTGGTGGGCACCGGCATCGCCCTGCGGGGCAACCTGAAGGAGGGCATGCCCGTGTCCATCGCCTACGGGTTGGGGGTGGCCTTTGTCTACTGGATCTTCTACAGCTTCTGCGTCTCCCTGGGCTACGGGGGAATGCTGCCGCCGGTGGTCGCCACCTGGACCGCCAACGTGGTCTTTTTCTGCTTCGGCGCGATTTTGCTGTTGAATGCGGAGTGATGAACCCATGAGACGATTTCATTCCTACGGCCCGGTGGACGGGGAGACCCATTTTTGCGTCCCCCGAAACGAATTGGTGTCAACGTGTTATCATCAGATGGTCGGGCCTTCCGACAAGGGCGGCCATTATTTCACCATCTGGGCCCCCCGTCAGACCGGAAAAACCTGGTTGATGCGACAGGTCAAACAATACATCGAAAAGACGCACGGGGATCCATTCGTCGTTGCAGCCATGTCCATGCAAGGCATCGTCATGAACGAAACCGAACCCGAAGACGGTTTTCTGACCCGGATTCCCCAACTGATGTGGGAAGCGTTCGACAAGGAACTGAAAAGGCCGCCCGAAACGTGGGAGGGATTCAAAACCCTGTTTTCCCGTAAAAAAGGCCTTTTCGACCGCCCGGTGATCCTGTTCATCGATGAATTCGACAGCCTGCCGGCCGGCGTTATCGACCGCTTGGTCGCGCTTTTCAGGGACATTTATTTGAAACGGGACCATTATCTGCTGCACGGGATGGCCCTCATCGGCGTGCGGGCGGTGCTCGGTGTGGGCAGCGAGCGGCGATCGCCCTTCAACATCCAGCGGTCGCTTCCGGTTCCCAATTTCAGCGAAAGGGAAGTGATCGACCTTTTTGGACAGTATGAGCAAGAAAGCGGTCAGTCGATGACGCCGGAGGTGGCGGTCGGCGTCTACAGGGCCACCCGGGGACAGCCGGGCCTGGTCTGCTGGTTCGGTGAATTGCTGACCGAAAAATACAATCCGGGAGCGGACCACGTCATCGGCGCGGATACGTGGGACGACGTCTACCGGCGCGCGGGCTCGGTGGAGTGGAACAACACGGTCCTTAACCTGATCCAGAAGGCCCGCGGACCCTACCGCTCCTACATCGTCGACCTGTTCGCCCGCACCGATGTACCGTTCACATTGGACGCCGACTGGTGCGCCTACGCCTATCTGAATGGCATCATCGACTACGAAACCCAGAGGCTCCCTTCCGGGGAAAAAATGGAGATATGCCAGTTTTCCAGCCCGTTCGTGCAGCTGCGGTTGTACAATGCCTTGATCACCGATTTGGTGGGCGATCGCATGCCCATACTGCCCCTTGATCCCCTGGATGATCTGGCCGATGTCTTCAGCGGCCCCGACCTCCATCTGACTGCTGGACCGCTACCGGGATTATCTCGGGCGGTTGAAAGCCAAGGGCCTGAATCCCTGGAAGGAACAGCCCCGGCGCGCCGACCTGCACTTGTCGGAGGCGGTCGGCCATTTCCACCTCTATGCCTGGCTGAGAGAGGCCATCGGGGAGCAGTGCGTGGTGAGCCCGGAATTTCCCACCGGCAACGGAAAGATGGACCTTCATCTCCAATGCGGTGAACGGCGGGGTATTATGGAGGTCAAAAGTTTCAGAAGTTATGCGGCAACCGAGGCGGCAAAGACCCAGGCCGCCCGATATGGGCGGGGGATCGGGCTGACGGCCGTCTCCCTGGTGATGTTCGTGCCGGTAGCGGATGATACGGTGTTGCAGGCCCTTTCCGGGGAAACGATCATCGACGGCGTAACGGTTACGGTGACGGCCATTGAATGGACGTGACCGGGAAAGCGAATATGGGGCTCCCCTTGGGCCATAGCGCCCATGACGGGCATCTCCGGCGGAGGCGGCGGCCCTGTCCCGACGCGGAGCCTCCCATGCGGCTGCTCTATAACCTCTTCCTGATGATCGGCACTCTGCTGGCCCTGCCGATTGCGATCCCTCTGACGCAGGCCACCGAAAAACGCCGCCGAACGGTCCGGGGACGCCTGGGCCTGACGGTCTCCGTGCCGCCGCCCATGCCCGGCGAACGGCGCATCTGGGTCCACGCCCTGTCCGTGGGAGAGGTCCTGTCGGCCCTGCCCCTGGTGGCCGCCCTCCGGCGCCGCTACCCAGATGAGGCCATCGTTTTTACCGCCTCCACCCTCACCGGCCTGGCCATGGCCCGGGAGCGGATGGCCCCCCATGTCCAGGGAATCACCCTTTTCCCCTACGATTTCCTTCCCTCGGTCCGGCGGATCACGGATCGGATCGCTCCCTGGATGGTGGTGATGGTGGAGACCGACCTCTGGCCCAATTTCCTCCATGAGATGGCCCGCCGCCGGGTCCCGGTGGTCCTGGTCAACGGCCGGCTCTCGGACCGCTCCTTCGCCGGATACCGTCGATTCGTCTCGTTTTTCCGGCCGTTGTTTTCCCGGTTCGCCCATGTGGGGGCCCAGAGCGCCGAGGACGCCCGCCGGTTCCGCCGTCTGGGCACGGCCCCGGACCGGGTCACCGTCACGGGCAACCTCAAGTTCGACGGGCCCCGACCCGAGATTACGCCGGCGGCCCTGGCCGATTTGCGGACCCGCCTAGGGATGGCCCCGGACCGGCCCGTGCTGGTGGCGGGATCCACCCACCCGGGCGAGGAGGCGATCCTGGCCGACGCCCTTACCCGTATCCGCCGGAACGGACAGGCCCCCGGGATCATCGTGGCGCCCCGGGACCCCGGCCGGGCCGGGGAGGCCGTCCGGGTTTTCCGGGAAAAAGGGATTCATCTTCGCCGCCTGTCCGCCGACGAACCGGCGGCGGACGGCGCCGTCGTGGACTCCATGGGCCTGCTGGCCCGGCTCTATGGCCTGGCGGATGTGGCCTTTGTGGGCGGCAGCCTTGTCCCCTTTGGGGGCCATAACCCCCTCGAGCCGGCGGCCCTGTCCCGGCCGGTGATCCTGGGACCCCACATGCACGCCTTCCGGGAGATCACGGCCCAGCTTCTGGCGGCCGGCGGGGCCGCCGTGGCCCCGGATGCCCCCTCCCTGGCCGCGGCCGTCGGCCGGCTTTTGGCCGACCCCGACCGGGCCGCGGCCATGGGGGACCGGGGCCGGGCCGTTGTCGAGGCCCATCGGGGGGCGGTTTATCGCACCCTGGGGGCCATCGACGGGGTGGGCCGGGCGGCGGGGATTCGATGAAGGGGCGTCTGACGGCGGCGGTGGCCCGGGCCATGGCCGACGATGGGCGGGGAACACCCGTTCCCCTGGCCCTCCTTCTATCTGCCGCGGCCCGCCTCTACGGGCTGGGCGTCCGGATGCGGTCCATCCGGTATCGCCGGCCCGGTTCCGTCCGCCGCCTCCCCTGTCGGGTGATCTCCATCGGTAACCTCACGGTGGGGGGGACCGGTAAGACGCCCATGACCCTCTGGCTGGCGGCCCGCCTCCGGGAGGCGGGGCACCGGGTGGCCGTGGTGAGCCGGGGCTACGGCGGCGGGGCGGAGCGCCGGTCCGGGGTGGTGAGCGACGGCCGTGAGATCCGGATGGGGACCGACGACGCCGGGGACGAGCCCTTCATGATGGCGACCCGGCTCCCGGGCGTCCCGGTGCTGGTGGGCCGGGACCGATACGGGTCCGGGATGCGGGCTGTCCGGCGGTTCGGGAGCCGGGTGATCCTCCTGGACGACGGATTTCAGCACCGGCGGCTGGCCCGGGACCTGGACCTCGTCCTCCTGGACGCGGCCCGCCCCTTCGGCAATGGCCGCCTCCTGCCCCGGGGACCGTTGCGGGAACCGCCCGAGGCCCTTTCCCGGGCGGATGGGATCGTGTTGACCCGATGGGCCGAGGGCGGTTCCCCGCCGCCGGCCCTGGGCCGGTATGCGCCGTCCGTCCCGGTCTTCACGAGCGCCCATGCCCCCTATGCCCCCCTCTTTCTGCCGGCGGGGCAGCTCCCGCCCGCCGTCCGCCCGGGCCCCATCAACCCCCGCGAGGTCCTCCGGGGCCGCCGGGTCATGGGGGTGTCCGGCATCGCACGGAACGACGCCTTTGCGGCCACGCTCCGGGATTTCGGCGCCGACCGGTTCGGGTTCCTGGGGTTCCCCGACCATCACCGCTACACCGGGGCCGACCTCCAGCAGGTAGTGACAATGGCCCGGCACATCGGCGCTGATCTTCTGGCGACCACGGAAAAGGACTGGGTCCGGCTGGCGGACCGGTCCCCCTGGCCCCTGGATCTTCTGGTCCTGGGGGTCCGATTCGATCCCGGGCGGGACGGGAACGCCCTTTTGCGTCTGGCGACAGGCGAACTGTAAAATTTCTTGACATTTTTTCCCGGTAGCCTTATTGGATAGGGAAGATGCAGCGCATTCGACGGCGGCATCGGACGCAGCGGCGCACCATCCCCTTCTCCCGCCCCATTGGGTTGTTCTTCTTCCTGACGCCCGGAATCCATCAACGCCCCGTGTCCTGTAGGGAACCGGTTTGACGGTCGATTTGCCGCACCGACCGCGCACATCCGATGCCGATCCATCGACACGCGCCGGAAAGCGGCGGTGTCCAAGCCAGAAAGGAGGCCACCATGGGGTCCTCAACCGATCGCAGGTCCCATCGGCGCCATGATATCCCCGGCGCCATCCGATGGGCCTTCTTCAACACCAGCGGATACAATCGAGCGGAGATGGTCGACTTCGGCAGAGGCGGGCTCGCCTTCCGGACCACCGTCTCCCTCAAACCCGGCACAAACCTGACCATCAAAAGCGAGGGCGGCGACCGACCGGCCGACTGGGAAGGATTCCCCACGGTGAAGGTGGCCGAAGTCAAATGGTGCCTGCCCCAGGCCGATCCCCAAAAAGACTCCCGGTTCAAGGTCGGGGTCCGGTACCATGCCGGATATTTCGATGAGTAACCCCCGGTCGGCATGGCCCTGCACACCCTCACCGACGATCTTCTGGCCGCCGTCGATCCCCTGATCGTGGGTCCGCCCGTGACCCATACCTACAATCCCCTCCGTTACGCCCGAAGGGGCCACGACCGATACCTGGGACGTTACGGGGCCGCCCCCCGGGAGGTCCTTCTTCTGGGGATGAACCCCGGCCCCTGGGGCATGGCCCAGACCGGGGTCCCCTTCGGGGACGTGGAGATGGTGCGGGACTGGCTGGGCATCGAAGCGGCTGTTGACCAACCGGAACGGGAACACCCCAAGCGCCCGATCATGGGCTTCGCCTGCGATAAACGCGAGGTGAGCGGCCGGCAGCTCTGGGGGTGGGCCCGGGACCGGTTCGGGACCCCGGACCGGTTTTTCGAACGGTTTTTCGTGATCAACTACTGCCCGCTGGTCTTCATGGAGGCGAGCGGCCGAAACCGCACCCCGGACAAGCTGCCCAAACCGGAAAGGGAGCCGCTGTTTGCGGCCTGCAACCGCCACCTGCGACGAACCGTGGCCCACTTCGATGCCCGGTATGTGGTGGGCGTGGGCGCCTTTGCCGAGAAGCGGGCCGCCGAGGCCCTGGCCGGGACCGGCCGGATCGTGGGCCGCATCCCCCATCCCAGCCCGGCCAACCCCCAAGCCAACAAGGGATGGAGCGAACAGGCGGAAGCGGCCCTGGTGGCACTGGGGGCGTTGAAGGGCCGATAGCGCGCGGCGGGGAGCCGGGTGGATCGCAACATGGAGGTCACCGGATCGATTTTGGGTTTGATTTCCGGGCGATCCGGTGATATCGGGAAATAAACAGGCTGGATTGACGGCCGTTCCATTCCTTCCATAACCCGATCCACCCCGGGGGGCGCCGATGCCGGACTTCAACAGGATTCACTATGCGACCATCGTTATTTTGAGCATTATCTTTCCCCTTTCCGCCTTTGCCTACCAGATATTCCAGCGCGAAAAACATTTGCAGGAACTCAAGACCGACTTCAAACTGCTGGGCCTGGGCAACACCGCCATCGACCCCACCGAAAAATATAAAAAGAGTTACGGCCCGTGGAATTTTTTGATCCATTCCACTCTTCCGGCCCTCCTGTCGATGCTTGGGGCCGGTCTGCTGTTCGCCAAGGCCCAGACGCTGCAGGGGTTTTTCGATTTCCAGGAGGGGAAGACGGTGGTCACGGCGTTGCGCTACGGGTTCGTGGGCGCGTATATTTTTTCGATCCAACTGGTCTATCGCCGATATACGACCATGGATCTTCAGCCCACCGTCTACATGAATTGCACCATCACCCTGATTGCCGGTCTTGCGTTCAATTACACGGCGTTTCTGGCCATCGACAGCCTGCGGATTCAGAACGCCGACACCGGTCTCGGCGCCGGCATTTTCGCCATTCTCGCCTTTTCCCTGGGGTATTTTCCCCTTCTGGCCATCGGCTGGTTTAACAAAGTGGCCACCGATGCCCTCGGCCAGAAAGAACGTCGGGCGGATTCCTTGCCCTTGTCCGTCATCGACGGCATCAGCCAATTCCATGAAACCCGGTTGCGGGACGAGGGGATCGACAATGTGCAGAACCTGGCGTCGGCCAAGATCGACGAGTTGTTGTTGAACACGCGGTTCAATGTGCAGCAGGTTCTGGAGTGGATCGACCAGGCGTTTCTGCATTTGTATATCGATCCGGGAAAGATCGACAGTTTCCGGCGCGGCGGGGTGCGGACGATTTCGGATTTTCATGCCCTGTGGGCGCCGTATCACACTGAATACATGGAAAAGGACGGCCGTTTCGCCAAGTCGGGGCTGCCCAAGGAGTTGTCGGATGCGCGGCAAAACCGGGCCTTGCAGCTCCAGAGCACACCCGAGCATCTGGATGCGCTCTACACCACGACCTTGACGGGGCCGAACATGGCGTTCATCGGCAATTACTGGAAAAACCTGCGGGAGCACATCCAGGAGCGGCAGAGCACGGCCGCCGAGGAAATCCGGGAAAAAGCACGGTCGGTGGTCAAAGAAACGCAAATCACGATTTTCAAGAAGATCAGTGAAAAACCGTTGTACGACAAAAACCGGCAGGCGCTGGGGGAGATAGCGGAAACCTTGGCGCCTGAATGGGATCAGGACGTGCCGAGCGACGACGAGATCCAGGGCCAGCCCGAGGTGTCGGCCGGTTTGGCCTGGTGGCTCTGGTGGATAACGGACCGCGTGGACAACGACAAGGATTTCACCAAACAGGCGATCCACTATTACGAGAAAGCGCTCGAAGCGGCGTCGGATGACCCCAAAACACGGTATGAAATGGCCAAGCTCTACATTGATCGGACGGAAGACTATGAGAAGGCCCGGGAACATGCCGACAAGGCCCTGGCGTTGTCGCGAGAGTCCGGCGATCATGAGACGGCGCTGATGACGCTTCCGGTATTGGCGCTGATATGTCTGAAAGCCGGGGATTCCGGCGCGGGAATCGCGTGCATCACCGAAGCCATGGGGGCTTTGGAGGAACGGGAAACCGATGTTGAGCACATGGAGACATTCGCCAATGTGAAAGATACGGTGGAGAAGATGGTTTGCCTCTTCGAGGAAGACCATCTGCCGGAAGAAGTGTCCGTTTTCCAGGAAAAGATCGAGGATCAATGGTCGCGTTGCAAAAGCGAATCTCATGAGGAGGCCCTTTCGGCCGCAGGGCATACGGCGGCCGATTCCTGATGCCATTGCGCCGAAAGGAAAGGAAAAATCAGGGGACAAATGATCCGACGGAACCGGCCTCCGGCCTCCGTTGCCGGCGCCCGGTAGAGATTTATATTGACATCCGTCCGTTAAGGCGGTAATGTCGGCCCAGTTTTACCGCAGCTCCGAGTTTTAACGAATGTTGTCTATCGTAAGCCCCGGAATGTCTCCGGGGCTTTTTTTATTAGCTCCACAGAAAGAAGAACTGAATGACTTTTGAGAATTTTTCGTTTCACCCCGCCGTCGCGGCCGGCGTCTCGGCCGCGGGTTTCACCCAACCGACCCCCATCCAGACCGACGCCATCCCCCCCGTAATGAACGGCCGCGACGTCATGGGCCTCGCCCAGACCGGCACCGGCAAGACGGCCGCCTTCGCGCTGCCCATCCTGAACCGGCTCATGGACGGTAAACGCGGCCATGTCCGCGCCCTCATCATCGCCCCCACCCGGGAACTGGCCGAACAGATCAACAGCGATTTCAATGCCCTGGGAAAGAAAACCCGCCTTCGGAGCGCCACCATCTACGGTGGCGTGGGGATCAATCCACAGAAAGAGAAGCTGAAGCGCGGCGTTGAAATCGTGGTCGCCTGCCCCGGGCGTCTCCTGGACCACATGGGCCAGAAAACCGTGGATCTGTCCAGATTGGAAGTGCTCGTCCTCGACGAAGCGGACCAGATGTTCGACATGGGATTTTTCCCGGACATCCGGCGGATCATCCGCCAGATCCCGAAAAAACGGCAGACCCTGCTCTTTTCCGCCACCATGCCCGAAGGGATCCGGCGTCTGGCCAATGAAGTGCTGAACAATCCGGTTACCGTCCAGATGGGGACGACCGCGCCGGCCGAGACGGTTCGTCATGCGCTTTATCCGGTGGCGCCGACCCTGAAAACGCCGCTGCTCATGGAATTGCTGAAGAAAATCGGTTCCGGATCGGTGCTGGTTTTCACCAAAACCAAACACCGCGCCAAGCGTGTCGGCGAACAACTGGCCAAAGCCGGTCATTCATCGACTTCGCTCCAGGGCAACCTGTCCCAGAACAAGCGCCAGGCCGCCCTCAACGGGTTTCGCAGCGGAAAGTTCCGGATTCTGGTGGCCACCGACATCGCGGCCCGGGGCATCGACGTTTCAAAGATTTCCCACGTCATCAACTACGATATGCCGTCCACCCCCGAAGCCTACATCCACCGCATCGGCCGCACCGGCCGGGCCACCCGCACCGGCGACGCCTTCACCCTGCTCACCGCGGCCGATATCAGCATGGCCCACGCCATCGACCGGGTCCTTGGCGAGCGGATCGAGCGCCGGACCCTGGACGATTTCGACTACGGCCCCCAGGTGACGCAGAATGCAAAGGGGAACAAAAAGCCGACGTCCGCGCCGCGTCCCGCAAGGTCCAATAAGCGCAGGCGAGACTTCAACGGCCGCATGATGCCCGCCACCGCCTACTGATCCTCGCCGACCACGGCGGCGGAGAATGGAAACGGTTGGTTTTCGCCGTTTCCATTTTGTGGCCAACCGACCCGACCTCCGTTGCCCCCCAACCCACTGAACAATCGAATAAAAACCGTTGGTTTTGGCGGAAACCGGCTCTTACCTGCTGAGCGGTTTCCCGTCCGGCCCCAGGATGTCGATGCGCAACGGCAGGCCGCTCATGCGCCGGCCGCCGTCCCTGGTGACGAGGATGGTGTCGGAAAGCCCGATGGGACCGGTTTCATCGCCATCGATTTTTTGAATCCACGGGATGAAATGAAAGGTTTGGTTCTCGTTCAGCGCGCGGTCGTTGTTTCCCGCGAACGAGAAGCAGGCATCGCCCCATCCGGCGTATCCCGTGGGGACGGCGGCCGTGCCGCCGGCCGTGTAACCGGCCCTTGCCACCATCGTGCCGCCGAACGAATTGCCGCCGATGATCTCCCGGGCCATGCCGTCGATCCGGCTGGCCTTTGTTCCAGGGGTCATCCGGGGCAGACATTCATCGAACACCCGGTTGATGAGGTCCTGGGCTTCCATGACCCAGGGCGGCGGACTCTCGTGTGGATGCGCCAGGACATAGCAGGTCTTCATCATGGGCGCGTGGTGGCCGTGGAGATTGGCGGACATCTCCAGAAAAACAAGGCCCTTCTTTACCCGTTTGCCCACTTCCCATGTGCCGTGCCCGGCCGGTTCATCGGTCCGGACAATGGGCGTATAGGCCGGTTCTTCGCTGCCCGCTCCGATCATGGCGGTCAGGGACGCCATGTAGATCTCGGATTCCAACGCTCCGGCACGGATGGCGGCCGTGCCGGCTCCAATGCCCAGTTCGGTGATTTTGGACGCCTGCCGGATCTTGTCGATCTCCGCCTCCGACCGGATCAGTCGGATGGTTTCCACCAGGTCCTGGGCGTCCTCCACCGAGCGGTCCAGCCGGGCTTCCAGATCGCGCAACGCCAGGGCGCTGACGGCGCCGTGATCCATGCACACCCGCCGGCCCCTGTGGCGGAATCTCTTTTCCAGCACGGTTTCGAGGGAATGAAGCGGGTCGGCGCCGTCAAGTTGGGAATACCATTCGCCCACCCACGTCAATTTTTCAATGAGACGGGCCTCCAACAGCCGGCAGTGAAACGCGGGTTCGGTTTCGGCATCGATGATCAGCGTCTGGTTGTCGCTGTCGCCGATGGTGTGAAAATTGGTTAAATACCGGATGTCTTCGGGCTTCCTGACCAGAAGGATGTCGATATTTTCTTTTTTCATCCGGTCCCTTACCGTGGCGATCCGATGTTGATATTCCCTAATGGGAAACGGCAGATCGTCCCTGTCGATACCAAACCCCTGGCGGTCCACCTTCCGCTTGTCTCCGATTACATCCGGGTAGATCACCCGGCCGCGGTGTCGCTCTGTCATACCCAACGCCTCCATTTCTTTTTAAACATCCGAATCGTCCCCCATCGCTTTTCCAGCATCCACCTGAAACAGCGATCCCCAGCGGTCATCCGGTTGACGGACCCCGGACAGCCTCAGCAGGTCCCACATCGTGGCCTGGTTGGCGCTGACCACCGGCTTTCCCAAATCCTGTTCCAAGTCCCGTAGCACGTCCAATGTCCGGAAATTGGTGCAACTGATGAAAACGGCGTCGGCGTCGCCCCGATCCGCTCTCCTGGCCAGCCGGTACGCCGCGCCCGCCGGCTGGTCGAAGATATGGGTGTACAGCCCCAACCCTTTCAGGGATGCGACCTGGATGCCGCCGCCCTCGAAAAACGCCTGAAGCCGTTCGTTGATTTCATCCGGATAGGGGGTAATGATGGCCACCCTTTTGGCGTCCAAGGCCCGCAAGGCCCGGACGGACGCGGTGGTCGTGGTGGTGCAGGCGGCGCCGGCGGCGGCTTCCATTCGTTTTATTACGGCGATATCGCCGCCCACGCCATGGACAAAGCTGCCGGACGTGCAGGCATAGGCGATGGCGTCCATTTGAATGACGTGTAAATCCGCGGCGGCTTTTTCAATGTCGCGGCTTTCCGTCTGGGCCTCCAGCACCGCGAGGGTCTGTTCCGCCTGGGGGACGCTGATCCGCGTGAAATGCACGCTGACGCCGTCGGGCGCCATCCGGTAATATTCATGGTCCAGGGCCCCGTCGGCCGGGTAGATGATTCCCAGTTTCGCTCTCCAGGACATGTCGCGCCTCCTCTCTGTCTGTTTATGCGCCCCTGGGCGTCAACGCCTGACGCAGGATGGAAACCGGATGGGCCACCCGGCGGCCGGAGACGCCGTGCATCCGGACCTGGCAGGGGCCGCACTCGCTCAAGGCGATATCCGGATTCAGATCGGCCAGGGACGCCGAGAGCGTTTTGCCGATCTTCTTGCTGACATCGTATTTTTCCGCTTTGAACCCATAGCTGCCCGACTGGCCGCAACAGGGGACGTCCATGACATCGACGGTGAACTCGGGGATGGTTTGTAAAATATCGACAAAGGGCAGGCCGATCCTTTGGGTCTTGAGATGACACGGCGCGTGGTAGGCCGCCCGGGCCGGTACGGGTTTCAGATCCAGCGAGATCGCTTCCGTTTCCAGAAGGCGTCTCAGGTACTCGCCCAAGTCGTAGACGCGGTCTTTCAGGCGATCCGCCCCGTCGATTTCCAGCACCTCGCCGTATTCGTGCTTGAGCATCAAACTGCAACTGGTGCAACTGGCGACGATGTCGTACCCCTTTTCGCGCCAGGCGTTGAGCGACGCCGTGTTTTGCCGGGCCAGCTTTACGGCCGCGTCCATGTCGCCGCCGGCGATCAGCGGCAGGCCGCAGCAATGCTGCTTCGGCACTTCCACCTCAAATCCCAGGTCCTCCAGCAGCGCGACGGCGTCCTTGCCCGGATCTGAATCGTTGTACCGGGTGTAACATCCCACGAAATAGACGATCCGGCCACTGGGCGACGGCGGTTTGGCGGATTTCCGGCCCTCCAGCCAGGCATTGAGCGACGGGGCGTAGGGGATCATGTCCGCCTGTTTGCTGATGCCGACCATGGATTCCATGCCGCTTCTGATCAGTGGATTCGCCAACGCGGCGTTGCTCAGGGAGGGGAAGCGGCTGGCGATTTTCCCGGACAACTCGGGACGGCCCAGGAGTTTGTCCCGGAGACGCGCCCCCCTTTCATCGACCTGCGCGCTTTTAGCGGTGGTGTTGATCCGGTTCAGAAGCACGCCGGATGGACAGAACGTGTGACAATTGAGACACAGGCTGCACGAATCGATGTTTTCCGCCACCGGGGCCCCGGCCCTGTCCCCTTTTTTGGTTCGGACCCCGGCGGACAGCACCTCCGCGATGACGGCCGGGCTGGGGAACGCATCCGCCATTTCCGCGGCCACCGGACAGGCCGCATTGCAGATCAGGCAGCCGATGCACCGGGAAAGATTGGCGTAATCGATCCGGGATTCCGGCAGCACCGCCGGGGCGGCCTCCCCTTTTTCCGCGCCCGTTTCATAGGAAAGCATCCGGACAAAGCCCGTTTCATAGCGTTCCCTGTCCACGATGAGGTCCCTGACCACGGGGAAATTGGGCAGCGGCCGGATGTCGAGGTCGCCGCCGTCGATGATCGTCCGGCAGGCGAGCACCGGCCGGCCGTTCAACCGGACGGCGCAGCTTCCGCATTTGGCCGCCTCGCAGGCGGACCGGAAGGCGAGGGTGTCGTCAAGGGTTTCGCGGATCCGGACCAAGACTTCGAGAACGGTCCCGTTGGCGTCATGTAACAGCTCGTAGGTCTGGACATAGGCGGCGGGATCTTTGTCGGCATCGTATCGATGAATATGGACCTTGAATGTTTTCGCCATCTGTTCACCTTTTTATCGCCCGACAGGTTCGGGTTGGAGATCGGTCAGTTGCGCGGGGCGGGTCCCGATTTCCATCCGGCCGGTCCCGTCGTTTCTGTGAATGACCGTGCACTGCGGCGGGGCGGCGGCGTCGGGTTCCGGAAACTCCTCGATATAATGGGCCCCGCGGCTTTCCCTGCGCGTCCGGGCGGCCGCGACAATCATTTGACCCACCGTGATCATTTTTTCCAGTTCAAGATAGTCCAGCAAGCTGTAATTCTGATGAAAGCGCGACCCGTTGACGCCCACCCCTGGCAGTATGTCCGTCTTGATTTCATTCAGGTCCCGGGCCGCGGCTTCCAGCCCGTTGAGGGTCCGCGAGACATAGACGTGTTCCTGCATCACGGCCCGGAGCCGGTTCTTGACCTGGGCCGCCGTCCATTCGCCTTCCCCTTTTTGGAGCAGGCCCTTCAGTCTCGCCGCTTCCGCCACCGCCTCGCCGGGGTCCGGTGGGGGCGCGCCATTTTTTCCCGCGAGCCGCGCCGCGCTTTCCCCGGCCCGGAAACCGAACACCAGGATTTCCGACAGGCTATTGCCGCTCAGTCGGTTGCCGCCCTGAACGCCGCCGGCGGTTTCGCCGGCGGCGAACAACCCCGGCACACGGGTCTGCGCGTCCCCGCCGATGGCGATCCCGCCCATGAAAAAATGGGCCGACGGCGCGATTTCCACCCGTTTGTCGGCATAATCGAATCCGCGCTCCGCGCAGATCTCCCGTTCATACTGAAAACTGCGGAATGTTTTTTCCGGCAGGTGGGTGGCGTCCAGAAAGACGCCGTTGTGTTCCGTGCCGCGGCCCGCGACGATTTCCTGGTAAATTCCCCGGGCCAGCCGGTCCCGGGTGGTGTGCTCCAGCAGCTCGGGTTCATACCGGCTCATGAACCGCTCGTTGTCGGCGTTGTACAGATGGGCGTATTCCTGGATGCCCAGAATAAAGCCGTGCAACGATTTGGGATGGACCAGACCGCAGGGATAGAACTGGACCTGCTCCATGTTGATCAGATCGGCGCCGGCGGCGAACGCCAGTTCAAACCCGTCGCCCGTGACCTTGACGGGATTGCTGGTGACCGGGTACAATTGCCCCACGCCGCCGGTGGCCAGGACGACGGCCGGGGTCTGGACCTGAACAATCTCGCCGCTGCCCAAGTCCACCCCCATGGCCCCGGCGAGGACCCCGTCTTTTGTCAACAGGCGCGTGGTCATGACATCCGGATGATGCGACACGCCCAGCCGGAGGCACTGGGCGCGGAGCACCTTGGTCATTTGAAGCCCCACGCGGTCGCTGATGGCCATGACCCGCGGATAGCTGTGCCCGCCCGCGCGGTCCAGCACGTACCGGCCATCCGGTTCTTTATCGAATTGCAGCCCCCAGGACTCCATTTCCATCACCCGCTTGTGGGCCTCGGATGTTAAAATCCGGACCAGCGGCTGGTCGCTCAAATAGGAACCGCCCTTCACCGTGTCCTGAAAGTGAAGGTCGTAGGAATCGCCGGGGTCGCTCCAGGGCCCCACCGCGGACACCCCGGCGCCGCTGACCGTCCCCCCGCTCCGGCCCACGAGCCCCTTGTCCCAGACCGTCACGTTCCGGCCGGACCGGGCCGCGCCGATGGCGGCATAGAGCCCCGCCCCGCCCGTGCCGACGACCAATACATCCGTCTTGAAGGTTTGCAAAATCGTCCCTCCTTTTCCGCTCTACGGCAAGGCCGTCTGAAACAGGCTGCCCAAGTCCGACAGGGATTCCCCCACGTGGGCCAATCGCAGCGCATGCCACATGCTGGCCATGTTGGCGCTGAACACCGGTTTTCCCAAGTCCCTTTCCAGCATCCGGGCCTGGGGACTGAGCACGATGCCCGTGTCGCTGACGAAAACCGCTTCGGCGTCCGGCGCATCGGCTTTTCGGACCAGGTCGTTCAGACGGGACGGGTCCAGCCGGCCGATATCCCAGTCCATGGTCAGCCCCAGGCCCTCGTGGTTCACCACCTGGATGCCGAAATGCTCCACGTACTGGATCAGTTTATCCCCCAGCCGCGGTTCATAGGGCATGGCCAGGGCGACCTTTTTCACCCCGAGGGCCTGGAACGCCCGGATCAGGGCCGTGGAGGTGGTGGTGGCCGGACACCGGCCGCTTTCACTCAGGGTCCGTCTCAATTCCCGGTCCCATTCCGGTCCCCTGCTGAAACTGCCGGACGTGCACATCCAGACCAGGCTGCTGGGCTTGACCGTCGCCAGATCGGCCGCGTGCCGGCTGAATTCCTCGCCCATGGCCACGGACTGCATGGTTTCAAGGGTCACGCTGCCTTCATCCGGCATGGACGTGCGGGTGATGTGGACGGACACCCCCGGCGGGCACATCCAGTAGTATTCCATGTCCGCAAGGCCCGACGCCGGGTACACGATGCCGATGCGCGCGCGCCATCCAAAATTTGCTCGGTGCATGGCGTTGTTTCCTCCTGTGGTTGATGCGTATAGATTCAAAACGGTTCATTGAAAACCGCGCCGACAACGGACGCGGGCGCCCCCAGTTTCCGCGACAACTTGCCGCAAACCGGGGACAGGGCGTCTTTTATTTCTGAAAGGCGCGCTTCCGGCATCTTGAATTCCAGCGCGGAAACGCTGATGGCGCAGCAGATATGACCGGTGTAGTCAAACGCCGGGACGGCCGCGCATTTCAGCCCGATGGATCGCTCCTGGTTGTCCACCGCGAACGCCCGCTTCCGGATGGTTTGAAGTTCATCATCCAGTTTCCGGCGATCGACAATGGTGAATTCCGTATATCTTTCCAAGGGGTTGGACTCGAGATAAGAATCCAGTTCTTCTTCGGGAAGATAGGCCAGGATCGCCTTGCCCAGGGACGTGCAGTGGCCCGGCGCGTATGTGCCGATGCTGGGATCGATTTTCATCATGTCCTGGCTCTCGATCTTGTCCAGATACACGATCCGGTGGCCGTCCCAGTAGCCCAGCGTCACATTTTCCTTGAACCGGTAGGCGATCTCCTGCAAAAACGGACGGGCCACGGTTCGCAACGGCACGTCGTTGGCGACGCGCATCCCGATCTGGGCGATTTTGAACGTCAGGTAATACCGTTTGTTTTTGGTCTTGCCGACATACCCCTTTTCTTCCAGGGTCGCCAAAAACCGGTGGCTCGCGCTTCGGTTGATGTTCAATTCGTTGGCCAGTTCGGTAATGGTGAGCCCATTCTTTTCCGCCAGCAGCTCCATCACCTCCAGCCCCCGGTAAAGCGTCGAGATCAGGTAATATTTTTTGTCATCCATAAACGACTTTCCTTGTTGAGCGTCGATCCATGTGAATGTTCAGCATCCATCGTTCCAGGGCGCGGTTTTTGACCCGCGTTCCCTGCCAACTACCGAACGCCTATGTCGCACAGCTCAATCCGGAAGTAAATCGTTCTTTGTTTTGTGTTGCTACAGCGCCCTCGGGGAGACCGGGAATTGCCGCAACGCTTCCGCCCCGGTTTCATGCAGGACAACGGTATCCGTAATGAGATAATCGCCCGCGCCGCACCCCAACAACCAGGAAAGAAAATGAAACGTCATGCCCGCCTTCAACACCTCGTCGCTGCCCCGCCGAAGCCCGATGACGCGGCCGCCGCCCACCCAGGAGGGCGGAAACCCGATGCCCACCATGTACCCGCAATGGTGGCGCCGGTAATGCGCCAATCCGGCGTTGTCCACCACCGACTGCCAGGCCCGGTAGGCATCATCGGCGGTTTTTCCGGGTTTTATGGACGCCAGCACGGCGTCAAACGCCTCCTCGCAAATCGCCGCCGCCTTTCGCGTCGCTTCGGGAACTTCTCCGATAAAGAACAGCCGCCCCACGGGCGCATGGTACCGGTGATAACAGCCCGACAATTCGACGAGCAGCATGTCGTTCTTTTTCAGGCGGTAATTCCCGAACGCCACATGTTCCTGGGCCATGGACGGAGTGGCGCGGATAAACGGCCCGAATCCAGGGATCTCCCCGCCACCGGCGGCCATGGCGCGCATGGCCTCGGCCGCGACCTGAGACTCGCTGGCGCCTTCCGTCGCCGTATCGCAAACCGCCGCCATCATCTTGGCGGATATCTTGGAGGCCTCCCGGATGCACTGGATTTCCGCCGCGGATTTCACCATGCGCAACCGGTCGACGAGATCAGATCCGTCCGCCCATGAAACCCCCGGAAGGTTTTCTTTCAGCGTTTCCCACAAGTGAATCGGAGAGAAGAGGGAATGTTTTTCGATTCCCAGCGCGGCGGACGCCAGCTTCATCTCTTTCAGCGCCTGGACCGCTTTTTCTCCCGGGGTTTCACCGTCGCCATGGCCCGCGAACTGGATGTTTTCCAACTGGGCGTCCACCGTGGCGGCCTCCATGGCGCGGGCCACCAGGGTCGGTTTACCCTGAGCGGGGATCACCAGGATGTGCGGGGAGAAAAATCCCAGATGATTCAACCCGGTCAGGTAAAAAATGTTCTCCGGGCTGAACACCAGGAGGGCATCCATTCCGTTTTCACGCATCACGGCGCGCAACCGGGAAATGCGGTTGCTGTACTCCCCGGAGGAAAACGGTCTTTCGGGCGCAGCGCCCCGGTTGTCGGGTCTATTCGCCACGTTTGTCATCATCTGTTTCTCTACTTCATCGTCCTTTTCCGGACGGCCTCATAAATTTCGTCAATGCCTTTTTGGGCGTCCTCCGGCAACGGCAGGGGCTCATGTTTGGCCAAAAGCTGTTCCACCCGCTCGGCGGCCCGCTGTTCCACCCGTTTTTTGCCCCGTTCCTCCCATTTGGAATAGGCATCCCGAACGAACAACCGGGGCATGAATTGTTCCTTTTTAAAATGCCGGAAGGTGTGGGGATGCTGAAGAAACTGTCCATGGGGGCCGCACCCGATATCCTTGACGACGTCCACGGCCAGCGTTTCCGTATCCACTGTCATCCCTCTCGCGAACCGTCTGGCCATATCGATGATTTCATCGTCCACCAGAATTTTTTCATAGCTGACCGCCATGGTGTTCTCCAGCTCGCCCGCGCCGTGCAAAACGAAACTGGCGCCGGCGAGAATCGCGATGAGGCTGCTCATCATGGCTTCGGCGCCGGCCTGCATGTCCAGGGAGTTGGCGTCTGAAGACCCGCCGGTGGCCCTGGCCGGAATCCCGTAGTGCCGCGCCATCTGAATCGTGCCCACGGCCAGGATGTCCGCTTCGGGAGATCCATAGGGCAATATCAAGGTCTTCATGTCAAAGGCGCTGGACACGGTGCCGTAGATCACCCCAAGCCCCGGCCTGACGCACTGGACCAAAACGGCATGGCCCAGGAATTCCGCCGTCTGCTGGGCCAGCGACCCGGCAATGGTGGCCGGGCCCGTGGCCCCTGCCTGAACTTCGGGCGAGATGGAGATGGGGACGCCGCGCCGGGCGTATTTCACCATGCCCGCCAACTGGTCCGACTCGTTGTGTAATGGACTGAAGGGGTTCATAATGGCCACAAGGGGAAGGGCGCCCTTGGGCAGGTGGTCGCAGGCGTCGGCGACGATCTGGGCCATTTCCAGCACCATGTCCACTTCCCGGCTGACGCCGAACACGGCTTTGCTGGAGCAGGAAAACATGGTCCGGGTATGCCAGGCCTCCAGCATCTTGCCCGGCATGTCCGGCGGATTGATCCCCGTGGAAGCCACCGCCATATTCGGCAATGCATCGCACAACCGACAGATCTCTTCGCCGTCTTTTATCACGCCCGGCCGTCGCTTCCCGTTGTGATCGATAATATTCAGGGCCGAGTCCGGCATGGAAAAATAGGTGGTTCCGTCCCCGACCTCGATGGTGTTGTCCGGATTCCGGGCGTGCCAGGTGAACCGGCCGGGAAACTGCTGAATCGCCTTTTCCACCATGGCCGCGGGGTATTTGGCCACCTGTTTTTCATGGTCGATGGTTCCCCCAGCGCCTTCCAGAATTTCCAAAACCTCCTGATTCGGCAGCCATAACCCGACCTGTTCCAATATTTGCAACGCCGCCTGGTGGATGTTTTTCACATCGTCATCCGACAGCAGGGCGAGGGGCCTGTTTTTGTCAATCATGCATGTTTCTCCCTTCAGATTGAAAAATTAGATCATTATTTGTTACACACATCCAGTATTTAGAATAAAACCCGGGGCCAACAACAATGCATCCCCAGGGCGGGCCAGAAAAATGGAAACCTGATTTATGGATTCAAGCGCGCCCGGAAACGCCGGGGTCCTGCCGCAGACCCGGGGTCAGATGATGATCGGCGAGCCGGCGCTTTATGCGATGTCCACGACCGCGCTCAGAAAGGCCTGGGTCCTAGGATTTTGCGGATTGTCGAACAATTGTTCCGGCGGGCCCTGTTCCGCGATCTTGCCTTCATAAAAAAAGCAGACGCGGTCTGAAATTTCCCGGGCGAACCCCATCTGGTGCGTGACCATCAGCATGGTAAGGTCGTGTTCGTTATTCAAGTCACGGATGACCTGGGTCACTTCACCGATCACCTCCGGATCAAGCGCGGAAGTGACCTCGTCAAAAAGCATGATTTTCGGCCGCATGGCCAAAGCCCTTGCAATGGCGACCCGCTGCTGCTGGCCCCCGGACAGCCGCGCGGGATATTGATCGATTTTATCCTCCAGCCCCACCATTTTAAGAAGCTCGACCGAGCGATGCTCCGCCTCGGATTTACTCAACCCCAACACCTGGACCGGGGCCTCCATGCAGTTTTCAAGCGCGCGCATGTGCGGAAACAGATTGAATTGCTGAAACACCATGCCGATATTGGACCGCATCCTGCGGATATGCGATTTGCTGGCCCACACCAGGGCGCCGTTTTTTTCCATGTGCGTCAACGGCTTCCCATCCACATAAATGACGCCTTCATCGATGAGTTCCAGCGTCATCAGCATGCGCAGCACCGTTGTTTTGCCTGAACCCGACGGCCCGATGATCGACACCATCTCGTTCGGCGCGACATCCAGGTCCAGTGCGTCCAGCACCGTCAAATCCCCATACCGCTTCGTCACCTTCTGAAATCGCACCATGGGTTTATCGTTTT
>CAYPCE010000010.1:0-46551 GCA_964409085.1 uncultured Desulfobacteraceae bacterium
CGGCCGTGGACCAGTCCCACCACATTTTGGTGGGCAGCATCCGGGCGTAGTAGGGAATATGGCAGGTCTGGCAGGCGACGCGGTCGGTGTGGTCGTTGGCCTTGTGCCCTGATTCGTGGGGCCTCTCGGTATGGCAGGAGACGCAGGTGATCCGTTCGATGAGGTCGTTCTGGATGAGGGACTTGACTTCCTCGGCCGCCGGCTTCTTGTAGCACCGGCCCGCGATCTGATGGGCCGTGGTGGTGTGGCACCGGACGCAGTCGAAATCCAGGCCTTTTTCCGCCATATGGACGTCGAGGTCCTCGGGCGGTTTCAACAGCGACGAATCCAGGTCGCCGTGCTTCACGCCGTCCCCGCCCCCGCCGTAGAAATGGCAGGACCCGCAATTGCGCCGGGTCGGCTGGCCCACGCTCTGGGCCACCTTGTTCCAGTCGGGGGGATAAAAGGTCTTGCCCCCGAACTTTTTGGGTTCGCTGACCACATGACCCGCCATGGAGGGGAATTTTTTGTAGGTCCCGGTCTGTTCGTGGCAGACCAGGCAGTCGATGTTCCGCTGTTGGGTGAAATCGAAGGAGTCGTCCTTCCAGCCGTATCCCGCATGACACGATGTGCAACGAGCCTCGTTGCCCTGGATGTTGACTCAAAAATTGTTGAGGGTCAGCCCGGCCTTGCCCATCTTCTTGGTGGGATCGGCGGGGCAGAGCCATGTCCAATGGATGGTCCGCATCATCTGTTCGCCGGCCTCGTTGTGGCAGGAGAGGCAGGCGGCGGTCACTTCCGGGCCGGAGGTGAACTCCTGTTGCAGGGCTTCGTGCCGGCGGTGGGACGCGGTCAGCCATTTCCCCTTGTCTTCCGGATCCAGGGCCCGATCCGCATCGTAGCTTTTAAAGCTTTGTTCGGATTCTTCCACCGTGGCGCGGGCTGATGATGGAATCAGCAGCAGAAGCGCCCAGAGGAAGAGACACAGCGCCGGAACCCCTCTCCGGGCGGCACGACGGGATACAGTCATCATTTCGGTTCTCCTTTCTTCCCTTCTTTGCGATGGCCTTCAAATCAATGACGGCATGGTCAGGATTATAGTTGAATATCTCGTTCAATGTCAAAAAAATCTCATGATTTCAGGGGAGATTGGCGTGTTTTTAGCGGGTTGAGGCCGTGGTGGCGATTGCCTTTCCTCCCTTTAGGTGGTAAAGCGGACAGAAACTGGAGGAATGAAAGGAACGATGACGGAAACCAGCGACCGCACCTCAACCCGATCCGGAATGGCGCCCTACCTGATCGTGGCCGTGGCCCCCCTCTGCTGGGCCGGCAACGTGGTGTTGGGCCGGGGCATGGCCCATATCATCCCGCCCGTGGGTCTCGCCTTCTGGCGATGGACCCTCGCCTTTTTTATCCTGTTGCCGTTCGCCTGGCGTCACGCGGTCCGGGACTGGCCGGCGATGGTCGGCGCATGGAAGGTCATCCTCCTCATCGCCTTTTTCGGCATCGCCTGCTTCAACACCATGCTCTACCGGGCCGTCCACACCATCCCCGCCATCAACGCGGCCCTGATCCAGTCGGCCATGCCCGGCTTCATCATCCTGGTCTCCCTCATTCTCCTGCGGGAACGGGTGACGGCGATCCAGATCCTGGGGACGCTGCTGTGCATGATCGGCGCGGCGGTTGTCGTGCTGCGGGGCAACCTGTCCGCCCTGCGGACCCTTGCCATCGCCCAGGGGGACGTCATCATGCTCGCCGCGGTGGTCCTCTACGCCCTGTATTCGGTGCTGTTGCGGTGGAAGCCGGACGTCCATCCCTTCAGCATCCTGCTCTACACCTTCGGCCTGGGCGTTTTGATGCTGCTGCCGGTCTACATCTGGGAGCACCACGCCGTCGGCCCGGTGCCGACGCGGCCGGACGCCCTGCTTGCCATCGGCTACGTGGCGGCCTTTCCGGGCGTGGTCGCCTATTTCTGCTGGAATTACGGCGTGGCGACCATCGGACCCAACCGGACCGGGCTGTTCATCAACCTGATCCCGATTTTCGCCGCGGTTCTGGCGATTGCGTGGCTGGACGAACCCCTGCGGGGTTTTCACGTCTTGGGCATGGCGGCCATCTTCGGGGGCATGATCCTGTTCAATATCGTTTCAATCCGCCGTTCCGTCGGCGGTTCCTGAAAAACTTTCTGAAGCTTTCACCGTGCAGGCCTCCGACATCGCCCGAAAACCGGACGGTCGCCGCGGTTCGCGTATATCGAACCAAACGAGATATACCTTACCGGTTTGGCTTCTCCATCCCCATGGTTTCCAATAGACGTCAGGCATGGTATAGATCATTCCGTGATACGGATCGACCGTGCACATTCAACAAAGGAGCAGTAACCTATGGGATGGCTCACGTTTTTATCCGGCAAAACGCCGGAAGACATCGAGAAAAAAGGCGATGAATTGCTGGCCGACGGATTGATCGGCCACGCCAAGGTTGAATATGAAAGTGCCCGGCACCGCCATGATAAAAAGCCGTCGGCGGATCCGGAGTTCAAAACGCGTATCCAGGCGAAGATCCGGGACGCCCGCGAGGCCCTGGCCGACGAACACGTCCGGAACGGCCGGGATCTGATCGATGCGGATTGTCCCGAGGAAGCCCTGGAACTGCTTGAGCTTGCCCGGGAGTTGACCGAGCGAAACGCATTGAAAAGCGGGATCGAGGGCTTGTTGAAGACCATCGAGGATGCGCGGAAGGCGGAACTGGCCCAGCGGTTCCGGGAGTCGGTCCCATATGAGGACGACGACGATGAGGCGGAACCGGTTGAAGCGGGGGAGGACGATTTAGAAGATCTCGACGACGAGGAATACCTCGACGCGCTGCTGTCCGCCATGCCGCCGGAGGAGCAGGAGGCCTATGAGGGGTACGGGGAGACCTTCCTTTGGGGATTCGTGGCCCTGAACCGGGGTGAATTCGATGAGGCCGCAGACTATTTGGGGCAAGCCCTCGAGGAAAACGCGACGGCGCCCGGTTTGATTCCTCTTGAACTGGGCACCTGTTACCTGAACATGGGGCAAAACGAGGCCGCCAGGGAGATTCTCGAGCCATTTTTGGCGAAAAATCCAGAAGTGGAGCGGGCCTATCCGCTCTTCTGCGAAACCCTCTGGGCCCTGGAGGAACACGACCGGGCCGCCCGACTGCTGGAAGATTGTCCGGACGCACTGGCCGACAGCCTGACCATTGTCATTCTGAAAGGAGAGACGTTGGTCCAGACTGGGAAACTGGATGAGGCCGAGGCGTATTATCAGACGTATATCGATGAGAACGGCCGGAACGAGTTCGTCGTGCGGGCCCTTGCCCAGATCCACAAAATCCGGGGAGAATCGGCGAAGGCCATGGCGCTTTACGGCGAGCTGGTGAGCGCCTGCACCGGGTGCGGGCGCCGGGCCGACCCTGAGTTACGCCGATCCTATGCGGACGCCGCCTTCGACGCCGGCCAATTGGCCGTTCCCATCCTGGAACTCTATTTGGGCCTCGCCCGGGAAGATCCGGCCAATCGCTCGGAATACTTCGGGAAGGTCAGCCGGATCTATGCACACATGGGGAACGAGGCCGAAGCGCAACGGTTCGCGGCTTTCTCCCAGGACGCCTCCTGACGGTCCGCGCCATCGATTCCGAATTTGTTCTTGATTCAGCGCGGGATCCGGCGGAAAATGCGGCCATGAACAAACTGATTCCCCTCTTGGGACTGCTGGCCGCCTTTCCGCCCCTGTCCACGGACATGTACCTTCCAGCGATTCCGTCCCTACAGGCCCAGTGGGACGTCTCCCTTGCGACGGCCAATCTGACCCTGGTGGCGTTTTTCCTCAGCTTCAGCTTCTCCCTGCTCTTTTACGGACCGCTCTCGGACCGGTTCGGGCGCCGGCCGCTGCTCATGGCGGGCATCGGCGTCTTTGTGGGGTCCAGCCTGCTCTGCGCCGCATCCCACGGCGCAGGCCAGATGACCGGGTTCCGCGTCTTCCAGGGCGCCGGGGCGGCGTCGGGGTCCGCCCTTTCCATGGCCATCGCCCGGGATGCCTTTGACTCCCGGGACCGGGAGCGAATCCTCGCCCACATCGGCGTCATCATCGCCCTGGCCCCCATGATCGCGCCCGTGCTGGGCGGCGTGATGCTCCAGTGGTTGAGCTGGCGCTGGATTTTCATCGTCCAGGCCGTCCTCGGCGGCGTCTCGTTCTGGGGCGTCCACCGCATCCGGGAACCCCTGAAAGAGCGGAACCAGGTACCAATTTTGAAAATGGCGGGCCGCTACCTCCGGCTGTTCCGGAACCGTCGCTACCTGAGCCTCAACCTGATGATGGCTTTCGGCATCTGGCCGCTGTTTTCGTTCATCGGCGGGTCGGCCGACATCTATATCCGCCGGTTCGGGTTGAGCGAGCAGGTCTACAGCTATTTCTTCGCGTTCAACGCCGCGGCGCTCATGGCCGGTTTCTACGCCTGCGGCCGGCTGTTGAAGCGGTTTCCGAGCATGACCCTCCTGTTGGGCGGTTTTGCGGGGGTATTGCTGGGCGGCCTGGCGATGGCGGGGTTGACGGGCGATACGCCCTGGCGGATGGCCCTGCCCATGGCCTTCATTTCCATCTGCCTGGGCGTCAGCCGCCCCCTCAGCCTCAGCCTGGTGCTGGATCAGGTGGAAACCGATGTGGGCGCGGCCTCGTCGCTGATGATGTTCACCTATTTTTCCATCGGCTCCCTGGCCATGTGGGCGATTTCTCAGCCGTGGGGCGACAAGATCGGGGTGCTGGCGACGACCTCTGCGGCGTCGGCGCTGATGGTGCTGATAACGTTGATCCTGTTCCGGCGGGTCGGGATGCGCCGGCCCGCCGTTCAACCGGTCGGAAGGGCGAAACCATGACGGAATGCGTGCGGGAAGACCGCATTTTGACGGAACTGCTGGACCTCCTGAAACTGGAGAAGATTGAAGAGATCATTTTTCGCGGAAGGAGCCAGGATCTGGGCTTCGGCGCCATCTTCGGCGGGCAGGTGCTGGGGCAGGCCCTGTCGGCGGCCTCCCAGACCGTGGACCCCGAACGGAGCGTCCACAGCATGCACGGCTATTTCCTGCTGCCGGGCGATCCCAAACGGCCCATCGTCTACGAAGTCGATCCCATCCGGGACGGCAAAAGTTTTACCACCCGGCGGGTGGTGGCCATCCAGAAGGGAAGGCCGATTTTTTCCATGTCCGCCTCTTTTCATATCGCCGAGTCCGGGTTCGACCACCAGGCCGACCCGCCGCGGGACGTACCGGGTCCTGAAGGGCTGATTTCCGACCTGGAAAAAGCCCGCGGCGTCCAGGACCGGATCCCCGACCCCATCCGGGCCCGGTTGACCTGTGAGCGACCCATCGAGGTCCGGCAGGTAAACCCGGTGGATCCCTTTGCGCCGGAAAAACGGGAACCGGTCCGCTACGCCTGGTTCCGGACCGTCGGGCCGATGGTTGACGATCTGTCGGTCCATAAATACCTGTTGGCCTATGCCTCCGACTACAGTTTTGTCGCCACGTCCCTCTACCCTCACGGCCACACCTTCTGGGAGCCCAAAATGCAGGTGGCCAGCCTCGATCACGCCATGTGGTTCCACCGGGATTTCCGCATGGACGACTGGCTCCTCTACGTCATGGAAAGCTCCAGCGCCTGCTGCGCCACCGGCATGAACCTGGGAAAGATCTTCACCCGGGACGGCGTGCTGGTGGCTTCGACGGCCCAGGAGGGGCTGATTCGGTATCGGGGGAAGTGACGGTTCCTCCAATTTGGTCTGAAAAGACAGTGATGAAGCGCAACAAACTGATAAAACATTTGAAAAAACACGGCGCTTTCTTCTTGCGTGAAGGCAGAAGGCACAGTATTTTTCAAAGAGAGTCCTTCAAAACGCAGGTGCCCAGACACAGTGAAATTGTCGATGAGTTGGCAAGGAAGATTTGTAAGGATCTTCAAATTCCATTTGTGAGGTGAAGATTGAAATATCGTGCAATCATCAAAAAAGTGGACGAATGGTGGATCGGTTGGCTGGTGGATTTGCCAGGGGTGAACGCCCAGGAAAAAACCAAAGATGAATTGATTGAATCGCTGATGGTTGGCGCGGAGGATATGTTGTCCCTCGAAGTACCGTTCGAACCGGATGCGGTTATGACGACCATTGAAATACCGGAGCCGAATTGGGCGACGGGTCAATGATGTGAGCCATGATATGGGGATCAACGGACGCTGAACCGGATCTCGATATCCTTTACCGTGACCACCATTTCGTGGCCATCCATAAACCGTCCGGCCTCCTCGTCCACCGAAGCCCCGTCGATCCCCGCGAGACCCGCTTCGCCCTGCAAATGGTCCGGGATGGGATCGGGCAACGGGTCTACCCCCTGCATCGTCTGGACAAGCCCACCTCCGGGGTCCTGCTGTTCGCACTGGACCCCGAAACGGCACGCGCAACCGCCGAGCTGTTCAGGGCGCGCCGGATCCGGAAAACCTATCTCGCCGTGGTCAGGGGATATATCGATGAAGCCGGCACCGTCGATTACCCGCTGAAAGCGATCCCGGATCCGCATATCCAGGGCCAGGACGCAGACGCCGAATATCCCGCCGTCACCGATTTCAAGCGATTGGCCACGGTAGACCTGCCGTACGCCGTGGACAGATACCCCACCGCCCGCTATTCGCTGGTTCAGCTTCACCCCAAAACCGGACGCCGCCATCAGCTCCGCCGCCACATGCGCCACCTCCGCCATCCCATCATCGGCGACACCAAATACGGCGTTGGGGCGCACAACCGGTTTTTCCGGGACCATTTCGGGTGCCATCGGCTGTTGCTGGCGGCCACGGAATTGCGGTTTCGGCATCCGGTAAAGGAGATTGAGATGGATATTCGTGCGGATGTGGAGGGACAATTCGCCAAAGTCGTCAAGAAGATATGGCCAGGGATAGGCCGCCTTGATGTATGGAATCCGGGTTGATTTTTACGAATCGGTTTTGAAGGTTGACTTGCTTTACCGCCTATGCTCTGAATATCGAATCATACGAAGACCTCCGAGGTTTTAAAAACCTCGGAGGTCTGGATTCGGGTTGTTGGGTTTAATGGATTAACGCGGGCATTTGGGTTGAAAGATGGAAGAACTGATTGATTTAAAAGACCATATTGAAAATAAGCGATATGCGGAAGCATTGATTCTTATTGACGAGATGGAGGAGATGTCCAGGGAAGACAAGCTGAACAAAATTTACAGCTACGCCAAGATCTTGTTGCTTCACATGATCAAGCAGGCGGCGGAAAACAGAACGACGCGCTCCTGGGATGCATCCATTTACAACTCGGTGAAAGAGATCCGAAGGACCAACGGTCGCCGAAAAGCGGGCGGGCATTATGCAACAGAGACAGAGTTGAAGGAAATTCTGTCCGATGCGTATGATACCGCGTTGAAATACGCCGCCATCGAGGTTTTCGAGGGGAAATTTTCAGAAGAGGAGTTGGCCGCCAAAGTCGATCAGGCCGACATCATCGACAAAGCACTCAATAAGATAGGGAACTGATTCAAGCGATATGGCATCCTCCCAATCCAAGAAATTGCTTCGCTTCTACTTTATTACGGACGACGCCGCCCCGTCGCTCTCCTCCATGGAACAGGTCCGGATCGCCCTCGACGCCGGGGCCACCATGGTGCAGTATCGGAACAAATCGTTCGATCTGAGCCAATATCCGGAAATCCGCGCCATTCGGCATTTGTGCCGCCGGCGGGCGACGCCGTTCATTGTCAACGACCATGTTCTGCTGGCCAAAGCCCTGGATGCCGACGGGGTTCATCTGGGCCAGGACGACGCCGCGCCGGATGTGGTGCGGGAGATCATGGGACCCGAGGCGTTGATCGGTCTGTCGGTCTCCAACATGGAGGAACTGGCCCGAAGCGATCTGACCCCCTGCAACTACATCGGCTCCGGCCCTGTTTTCGCCACCGGCACCAAAGCGGACGCCAAGGTCGTCCGGGGATTGGCCGGGCTCCGGGAAATGGTCGCCGCCTCTCCCCTGCCGGTGGTGGGGATCGGCGGCATCACGGCTGAAAACGCGCCCGACTGTTTCCGGCAGGGGGCGGCGGGCGTGGCGGTGATCAGCTACATCAGCCGGTCGCTGTCACCGGAGGAAGCGGCCCGTCGCTTTGCGGCGGCTTGCGCTTGACTTCCGTCCATATCTTGTTACACTATTCTTGTAGATCCGAGGAGGGGTGTTCCGGATATCCGGAACTGAGACCAGACCCTTTGAACCTGATACAGTTCGTACTGTCGTAGGGATCTCGGAGAACCGATCGACTGAAACCCGCTGTTCTCCCCACATTCCTTCGTTTCTCCGTCATCTTTCCTCCGACGCTTTTCGGGCGCCAGGTCGCCTGTTCTGGTCCGTTCCTCCTCGGCAGACCATTTTTGGGGTGAGGGAGGAATTCGCATGCTGTCTGACAAAAATCCCGGAAACAAAAGGACCGACACAAGGAAAGTGGCCTACGCTGTCGTTTTTGTGGCCATGGGCGTGGCCCTGGCGCCCTATACGTCGTTTCCCGTGGGCATTGCCAAAATCAATCCGACCCAGCATTTCGTCAACGTGCTGGGCGCCGTGCTGCTGGGGCCATGGTGGGCCGTGGCGGTGGCCGGGGTGGTCGGTGTGATCCGGAACGTGATGGGCGTGGGCACGCTGCTGGCGTTTCCCGGCGGGATGATCGGCGCGTTCATCGCCGGGTATGTTTACAAAACCACCCGGAACCTCTACCTGGGCGCCGGCGGGGAGATCGTGGGCACCGGTTTCATCGCGCCGGTGGTGAGCGCTCTGCTGGTGGCCCCCGTTCTCATGGGCAAAGCGATTCCATTGCTGGCCCTGGTGCCGTCCTTTCTGGGCAGCACCGTAGCAGGGGCCGTTCTGGGGGTGCTGGCCATCCGGCTACTGGAGCGGGCCGACATGGTAGACCTTTCCCCGGGCCTGCGATGACGACCGACCGTGCCGAAGCCATCTCGCCGGCGTCCCGGTGGGACGATGAGCCGGCGTCCGGTTTCATCTCTACCGAGGGGCTCCGATACACCTACCGCCGGGACAGGGCGCCCTGGGTGTTAAACGGCATTGATCTGGCCATCCGACCCGACGAGTACCTGCTCATCGCCGGGGCCAGCGGGTCCGGCAAATCCACCCTGTGCCGGACTTTCAACGGGCTCATTCCCCATTTCCATGGAGGGGTGCTGGAGGGACGAGTGAGGGTCGGCGGGCAAGAAACGACGGACCTGTCGGTGGGCGACCTGTTCGGCCAGGTGGGCATGGTCTTCCAGAACCCCGAAGCCCAGCTCTTCAACCGGACGGTGGCAGGGGAGATCGCTTTCGGCCTGGAGAGCATGGGGTTGCCGCGCACCGTCATGAAGGCGCGGATCGATGCGGTGAGCCGCGCCATGGGGATCTCCGGCCTGCTGGACCGCGACCCCCATTCGCTTTCCGGCGGCGAGCAGCAGTTGACCTGCCTGGCGGCCATCCTCTCCCTCCACCCGCAGATCATCGTCCTGGACGAACCCTACGCCAGTCTGGATCCCGCCAATGTCTGGCGGGTGAGGAAAGCGCTTCAGCGCATCCACGAAGGGGGAACCGGGATCATCGTCGGGGAGCACCGGATGGGGTACACCGCCCCCGATGTCGAACGGATGATCGTGCTCGACGGCGGCCGCATCGTGCTCGACGGCCCGCCCTCCCGGCTGTTGACGCCCATCATCACGGAAACTTTCGGATTGACCGGCGGCGATGGGGGCGCCGGATCCCCGGTTGCGAGCGCTTCCGGTTCGGAGGGCCATCCAGAAGCCCCCTCGGAAACCGTGCTGACGGCAGAGGCGCTTTCCCACGCCATGGACGGCAGGATGATCCTGAACAAGATTCGGTTCCGGCTCGGAAAAGGGGAGTGCACCGCCCTGTTGGGGGCCAATGGCGCGGGGAAGACCACCCTGCTGAAGCATTTCAACGGCCTGCTGCGGCCCACGAGCGGTCGGATGACCCTCAACGGGCACGACATCCGGGAGCTGCCCGTGTCGAAGCTGGCGCGCCATGTGGGCATGGCGTTCCAGAATCCGTCCAGCCAGTTTTTCAAGCTGTCGGTCAGAGACGAAATCCTGGCCGGGCCCAGGGCGCTGGATTGCGTGGACGAGGGATGGATCGACCGGCTGGTCCGGCTTTTCCGGCTGGAACCGCTGATGGAACGGCCGCCTTTCCGGCTCAGCGGCGGGGAAAAGAAGCGGGTGGCCTTTACCGCCGCCCTGGCGAGTCAACCGGAGGTGCTGGCCCTGGACGAACCCACCGCCGGGCAGGACGGCCATTTCCGGAAGGCCCTGGGCGGGTTCCTGTCGGATCTCCGCGCCCTCGGCCGGTCGGTGATCTTCGCCACCCATGATCTCGGGTTTGCGGCCCGAAACGCCGAGCGTTGGGTGGTCATGGCAGAGGGCGGAATCCTGGCCGACGGGTCGCCCCGGGAGATCCTGGCCGACCATGCCCTTATGGTGACAGCCGGTCTCCGGCCGCCGGAAGGGGGGAGGACCGGTGTTTGATCCGAGGACCAAACTCTTTCTGGTGATGCTCTATGCGGCACTAGTGACGGCAACGGGCCGCATGGCCGTTCTGACGTCGGAATGGGGACTGCTGCTGGCCTTCATCGGGTGGATCCGGGAACTGCGGGGGTATGGGCGATGGCTCGGTCTGGTGGTCCCCATGGCCGTTTTTTTCGGGGCGGTCACCGCCCTGTCGGCGGGGGGACATGCCGGCGTATTCGCCGGCCTGAAGCTCCTAACCCTGGCCACGGCCTTTTTCGCCTTTTTCGCCGTCACCCTGCCCGAGGACCTGGGCAACGCCCTGGTGAAGATGGGGCTCCCCTATCCGGTAGGATTCGTCATGGCCACGGCCATGCGGTTCGTGCCCGTCATCGGCCGGAAGGCCCGGTCGGTTCTCGATGCCCAGCGGGCACGGGGCATTCCCCTGGAGCCCGGCTGGAAGGCCCTCCGCCACTATCCGGCCTTTCTGTCGCCGCTGCTGATCCAGTCCTTCGGACTGGCCGAGGAGCTGGCCGAGGCCATGGAGGCCCGGGGGTTCGGGCGGGCAGGTCGAACGTTTTACAGGGAACATCGGCTGAACCCCCGGGACTGGATCGCCATGGGGGCGGGGAGTGCCGTGGCTGCGGCGGTATTGACGCTGGTGTAACGATCCGGCGGTTTTCGGCGGAGATCACCGTTCGGCGGTTTTGCCCATATCGTCGATATCTCTCTCCTCATCGATTTCCGGCCCATCATCCTCTTGCTGTTCCTCGATACGTTCCTTTTCGGCCTCGATTTCCGCCTGGATGTCGGTTTCGATGGATTCAATGTCCTCGGCGGGCGGTTTGTCCTCGTCTTCGAGCAGCCCCACCCGCCGGGCCCGTTTTTCCCAGAGGGCCCGGGCCAGGGCCTGCATGTCCACGGTTTCGTCGGCTTCGTCCACGATCTCCAACCCCAGCAGGGTCTCCACCACGTCTTCGAGGGTCACGATCCCTTCCATGCCGCCGTAATCGTCCACCACCAGGGCGATGTGCTCCTTATGGTCCAGAAGGAATTCAAAAAGGGCCGCAACGGAATTGTGGCTCGATACCGCCTTGATCTCCCGCTTGAACTCGTGGAGCTGGGAGTTGTGGAGGTTGCGGGCCTGGGCCAGCAGGATATCGTCTTTGAGGACGAACCCGGTGATGTCGTCCCGGTCCCGGTTGTAGATGGGGATCCGGGAAAAAGGGGTCTGGTGGTGGTGTTCCAGAAATTGTTCGATGGTCATGTTCTCCTGAAGGGCGAAGACCACCGTCCGGGGGGTCATGATGTTTTTGATGGTGGATTGCCGGAACCGGAACAGGTTCTTGAGAATCCGGGATTCCTTGGCCTCCAGCTGCCCTTCCCGGGCCCCCAGGTCGGCCATGGCCGCAAACTCTTCGCGGCTGAAGCCCTTCAGCTCCGTGGTGTTGGCCAGGCCCCGGGTCAGGGCCTCGGAGAGCAGGACAAAGGGGAAGAGGATCCAGACCAGGTATCGGAGCATCGGGGCGATAATGGTCGCCAGGTTCCGCCAGTACCGGGCCCCCAGGGTTTTGGGAATGATTTCCGAAAAAATGAGGATCAGCAGGGTCAGGATGGCCGACGCCATGCCCACATACCGGTTGCCCCAGACCGATGCCGCCTGGGCCCCGGCCCCGGCGGCCCCGATGGTATGGGCAATGGTGTTGAGGGTGAGGATGGCCGCCAGCGGTCGATTGATATTGTCTTTGAGCTTGCGGAGGGTTTTACCGGCGCCTTTGCCCCGGTTTTCCAGGGCCGCGATGAACGGCTTGCTCACGCTCAAAAGAACCGCCTCGGCGATGGAACAGAAAAAGGAGAATACCAGGGCGATGAAAACGTAGGTGATGAGTAGGCTCATGGGTTATCCGGACAATCGTGTTCCAAGATCCAACCGAGACATTTGGGATGCACCATGGTGGAAAATGGCATGAAAGTCAAGCCTTAACCCTCATTTCGTCCGGGACCCGTCGTTTTCCAGGTTCCGGGCTTTTTCCAGGGCATCGTCGGCGCCGGCCGTGTCTCCGCGGCGGCGGCGGGCCGCCTGGATGAGCCGCCAGCTCCGGGCCTTCAGTGCCGTGTCTTTGCCGGCCAGGGAGATCGATTTCCGCGCCAGTTGCTCCGCCTGGATGTCGTTTCCCCGGGCCAGTTGGATTTCCCCCAGTAGAAGCCAGGAGTGGGGATCGGTGGGATCGATGCGGAGCGCGCGTTCCGTGGTGGCCAGGGCCTGCTCCAGTTTTCCGGACCGTTTCTGGGACTGCGCCTCCCGGGACAAACGGGCCACCACCGGTGAGGATGGATGTTCCGGTTCCGATGCGCCTTCTTCGTGGGGACCGAGAGAGATCGGGGGCGGGACGTCCCGCACCTCGGAGGAGGCCTCCGCCGGGTCGGATGCCTCCGGTCCCGGGGTTCGGACCGCCGCCGACGGAGGGCGCGGACCGTTGGCATTGTAAGGCGTGCCGTCCGGGGCGATCATCACCTTGGTGCAGGCGGCAAGGGACAAGGCGAGGGCGATGAACCAGAGAGATCGGAAGGGGTGCGTCAAAATGTTTCCTCCAGCCATTCCAGAAATGTCGATTTCGGGGCGGGGTTGCCGTCAACGTCGCCCCCGTCCTCCCCGCGTGCCGACGCCGTTGGGGTGCACGGAAAAAACACGGTGGGCGAGGAGCCGGCGATAAACGGTACCCCGATGGCCCCGTTGCACTCGGGATCGGTGCGCAGGCCCAGCAGGGGATCGACCACGGCCCATTCCACCAGAGCGGGTTTGGGGAGGTGCAACGGTTGGTTGACGATTTCCCCCATTATCCCCCCCCAGATCCTAAGAGCACCGGCGGACCCTGTCAATCCGGCCGGGGTGTTATCGTCCCGGCCCACCCAGACGGCGGCCAGCCGGTTACCGGTGAATCCCGCAAACCAACTGTCCTTGAGATCATTGGTGGTGCCGGTCTTTCCGGCGGGCTTCAGGTCGCGGTCCAGAAGGGCGTTGAGGGCCCGGGCCGTGCCGTCGGCCACCACGGACTGGAGGGCCTTGTTGACGAGATAGACGGCTTCCGGGTCGAAATTTTGCCGGACCGTGACGGGGTTTCGCTCCAGGGCCTCCCCCTCCGGGGTGTAGACCGACAGGATGGACCGGGGGGGGGCGGCGAATCCGCCGGCGGCCAGGGTGCCGTAGATTCGGGCTACTTCGAAGGGGGACATCTCCATGGTCCCTAAAAGAGAGGACGGATAAAGGGGGATGTCCCGCTCGAACCCCAGTTTTTTCAGGGTCTCCCGGATGTTTTCCAGCCCCAGCTTCAGGCCCAGGCGGACTGTGGCGCTGTTGTAGGAATGGACCAGGGCTCTGTAAAGAGGAATGATGCCGTGGTATTCCCGGTCGTAATTTTTCGGCTGCCAGATCCCTTTCTGGGGATCCTCGATTTCCAGCATGCCGTCGTCGATGGGCGTGATGAGGGTGTACTGGTCCGGCTGCTCCAGCGCCGTCAGGTAGATGGCCGGCTTGATGAGGGAACCGATGGGCCGGGCCGCGTCCAGGGCCCGGTTGAACCCTGGAAATCCCGGATCTCGACCGCCGACGACGGCCAGCACCTCGTTGCTGCCGGTGGCCAGGACCACCGCCCCCACCTCCAGCCCGCCCCGGGGCAGCCCGCGATTCGCCTCGATGTTCGCCAGTTCTTCCGTCACCGCCGCTTCTGCGGCCAATTGCACCTGGGGGTCGAACGTGGTGAAGATCCGCAGCCCCTCGGAGCGGAGATCGGTTTCTTTGTAGGAGGCCAGCAACCGCCGCTTGATCAATTCGAAATAGGCCGGAAACGGGGTCTCCCCCCGGTAGGGATGATCGACCACCCCCAGATCCCGGTTTTGGGCCTTCCGGGCCGTTTCTTCCTGGATCAGTTTCAGGTCCGCCATGATGCCGAGGACCAGGTTGCGCCGCTGTTTCGCCCGCTCGGGATGGCGGCGGGGGTCGTAATAAGAGGGGCCTTTGAGCATCCCCACCAGCAGGGCCGCCTCGTGGGGGCGGAGGTCGGCCAGGGGCCGGCCGAAGTAGAACCGGCTCGCCAGCCCGAACCCGTGGACGGCCCGGTTGCCGTCCTGGCCCAGGTAGACCTCGTTGAGGTAGGCCTCCAGGATCTCGTCCTTTTCGTAGCTGGCCTCCAGGATGAGGGCCATGACCGCTTCGTCGAATTTCCGTTTGAGGGTCCGGCTGGGAGTGAGGAAGAAGTTTTTGACCAGTTGCTGGGTCAGGGTGGAACCGCCCTGAGCCGCCCGCATCTGACGGACGTTTTCGATGAACGCCCGGATGATGGACAAAGGGGCGATGCCGTGGTGGCGGTAGAAGATCCGGTCCTCCACCGCGATAAGGGTCTGGATCAGCAGTGGCGGGACGTCTTCCAGCTTGACCAGGATTCGGTCTTCATTATGGGTGGGGTAGAAGGAGGCGATGAGGGCCGGGTCGAGGCGCACCCCGTCCAGGGGCCGGCCCGTCTCCACATCGGTCAGTTCCCGGACCGTCTTGTCGCGGATAACGGCCCGGAAGCGCGCCGTCTCCCCTTTGCGGTCTTCGAACGCAAAGGGCCGCGAACAGACAATGAAGGTCCCCCCGGAACGGACGAAGCAGCCCGGCCCATCCACCGTTTCCACGGCACGGTACTGCATCAGCGTCAGTTCGCGGGAAAATCGGTCCGGATGGAGGCGGAGCCCCTCGTAGATCTCCAGCGGCCGCGCATAGATGCGGGCCGGCAGCTCCCACCGCTTACCGGCGAATTTTTCATGGACGATCGGCGATAGCTCCTGCACATGGAAATAAAGCCACAGCCCGGCGGATGCCATTATCACCAGCAGTATCCCGCCTGTGATCAAAAGTCGTCGTCTGGTAATCATATCTTTGGACTACATATTAAACACCGGGGGGTTTATCAATACATTTTTAAAGCGTTTTTTGGCTCTTAAGAGGTTCTGCTTGAATTATTCCGTCATGGTCTGTTAAACAGAATCATATCCTGCGGCATTCATTGATCAATTTCCGGAGGCTCTTGGGATGTCGGATGAAACCCTCACATTCGGTATGAAGGTCAAAAAAGCGAAACCAGAGCTGAACCGGGGAGGCGATCCGACCGCCCGGACGCAGACGCCGGACTTCTGGCAGGTGGGGGATTGGATTGACGGCCGGTATGAAGTCAAGGAAATCGTCGGCAAAGGCGGCATGGGGGTGGTTTACCGGATTTTTCACCAGGAGTGGAACATCTCGTTAGGGGTGAAGGCCCTGCTGCCGTCTCTGATTGCGGATGAACCATCCAAACAACGATTCATCCGCGAAGCCCAAACCTGGATCGACTTGGGCATGCATCCCAACATTGTGCAATGCTGGTACGCCCGAGAAATCGACGGCTTGTTGCTGCTGTTCCTGGAATTTATTCAGGATGGAAGCCTGAAAGCCTGGCTGGACAAGGGCCGAGTGAGGCCCAGAGAGTGGCCGCGAATCGTCGATTTTGCGATTCAGGCGGCGGATGGACTGGGATTTGCCCATGATCAGGGACTGGTGCACCGGGATGTCAAGCCCGCCAATATGATGATGGCGAAAAATGACCGGCTGTGTGTCACCGACTTCGGTATTGTCAAAAGTTCCCATCTTGCGGACATTGCAGGAGGCGCAAAGGACGGTTTGACCTCGGGCACCCAGGTCACGCTCACCCAGGCGGATTCCGGCATGGGGACCCCGGAATATGGCGCCCCGGAACAGTGGATCGAAGCCAAAAGCGTCGATGCCCGGGCGGATATTTACGCCCTCGGCGTCGTGTTGTTTGAAATATGCTGCGGAAAAAGACCGTTTGACAATGGGGATCACAAGGAACCGGCCCATGTCCTGATCGGCCGGCATCTGTCCGAGGCCCCGCGCGACCCCAACAAGCTCAATCCCGAAGTGCCGGTGGGCCTGGCCGATTTGATGTTGCAATGCCTGGCAAAAGACCCGGAAAACCGGCCCGGGTCCATGGATGATGTCCGGGATCGGCTGTCGGATATTTACTCTGCGGCTTCCGGCGTACCTTACCCCCGAAAAAAACCGGCGGCAGCGGATTTGCGGGCCGATTCCCTCAACAACAAAGCGGTTTCCCTGTGGGATCTGGGTCGGAAAAAGGAGGCGGTTGAACTCTTTAAAAGCACCATCCGGGTTGATCCCCAGCACCTCGAAGCCACCGCGAATCTGGGCGTTATAGAGTGGCGACACGCCAAAATAACCGACGAGGGGTTTGTAAAGCGGCTCCGCGGGCTTGAAACGGTACATGGCGAGCGCGCCCTGTATTGGAAAATGCTGGGTGAGGCGCATCTGTGTCGGCGATCAGCGGATGAAGCTGTCAAATCCTTCATCAAAGCCTTGGATATCAACCCGGAAGATCAACTTGCCCGGCAACTGCTTTCCAACGCCCGTCAATCCGTGGAATCGCGGGACCGCCATTTCCGCTGCATCCGGACCATCAAAGATGGCGATCCCATCGTAGCCCTGGGCTTTGGGGCCGATGGCCAATCCTTTATGGCAGCCAATCCAATGGGATTGAAATGGTGGCGTCTGACCACCCATTATGTCTCCACGGCCATTGGCAATCAAACGGACATCATCACTTGCATGGCTGTCAGTCCAAAGGACAGAACCTGCGCCGTGGGAAACACCGAACATACCGTACACTTATGGAATTTAAAAACCAAGCAATGCACTCATGTTTTTAGAGGCCATCAAAATGCCGTCAACTGCGTCGCCTTTCTTCCTGGCAAATCAGTCGTATTATCCGGAGGTTCAGACGCCACCGTGCGTTTATGGGATCACCGCCGGTCGCAGCCATGTCTTCATGTGTTTGAACGCCATGAAAGGCCGATTACCTGTATGGCTGTGTCCAAAGACGGCAAATGCTTCATTTCAGGAGAGCTTTATAACAGGCTGATCCTGTGGGAGATAACCAGCCGAACATTTTTCAAGGAATATAGGGGGCACGCCAACGGTGTTTCCGCGGTGGCCATGCTGCCCAACGGCAAACATTTTTTGTCCGCCGGCAAAGAAGGGTCGCTGAGGTTGTGGCGCATCGCCGATGGGAAATGTCTCCGCGTTTTAACCGGTCACACTGGCGGAATTGCGGATATCGCGGTCAGCCGGGACGGCCAGTACGCCGTCACCGGGAGCAGAGACAAGACGCTTCGGATCTGGCATCTGCCATCCGGCGTCTGCCTTCGCACAATCAATGAGCACAAGC
Source organism: uncultured Desulfobacteraceae bacterium (assembly GCA_964409085.1). Taxonomy (GTDB): domain Bacteria; phylum Desulfobacterota; class Desulfobacteria; order Desulfobacterales; family JAABSP01; genus JAABTD01. The sequence goes on from CAYPCE010000010.1 coordinate 17,822, forward strand.
ACCCGATTGACGCCATGTCCCACAGCTCCAAAAGCGGTTGTCTGATTTCGGGCGGCGAGGACATGACCATCCGGTTCTGGAACATCCGGTTTGACGCCTGGCAGGTTCCCATCATGTTGAATATATCGGAAATCAGGGATTTCCATCATATTGTAGGCGAACAAGAAAAGGCGGGTCAGCTTCTAAGACAATCGGAAGACCATCTGCGCCAAGGCGCCGTGTCCGAAGCTATCGACAAATTGCGATCCATCAAACAAATTCCAGGCTTTGAACGGGATCAAAAAGTCCTCGACCTCTGGAACAGGGCGGCCAAAAGCGCCATACGGTCGAGGGTCGTGACGGGCTGGACGAATCGTGTTCTGAAACTTCACGATGGCTCCGTGAACGCCATAGACTGGCACCCAGACGGAACCCGCGCCGCATCCGCGGGGGACGATGCAATCATCAGACTGTTTGACGCCAAGACCGGTAAAATATTGCGAACCTTCACTGGCCACTCGGACGCTGTGACGTCGGTTCGATTTTCTCCCGATGGGCGCCGCCTCCTTTCGGGCAGCGCCGATAAAACCATGCGGCTTTGGTCCGTTTCATCCGGCCAATGTGAGAAGGTATTTTACGATCATTTCCATGGGGTCACCGCCGTGGAATTTTTCCACAGCGGCGAGATGGGGATCTCCACCGAAAACGACAAGTCAGTGGAATTTGATTCGCATGGCGGGGCAATTTTTCATTCGTGGGATATGACAACCGGCAAGAGCCTTCGCGTGTTCGAGGGGCACGCCGATAGCATCAAATGCGTGGCCCTGACACCGGACGATCAAATCGTCATCACCGGCAGTTCGGATCGGACCGTTCGGGTGTGGCGTCTTAACACAGGGGAATGCGTCCATGTTCTTGAAGGCCATTCCGACGCCGTTACGGCGTTATCCATCGCCCGGGAAGGGGGCCTTGCCATGTCTGTCAGCAAGGACCAACAAATCATTTTATGGGAGTATATCACCGGTAAACGATTGATACATTTCAAACCGAAAGCGGGGCCCATCCGATGCCTTTCAGTTTTTGAAAACGGAAGGTTCGGAATTTTGGCCATCAAAGGCGCCCTGCAGATTGTGAATTTCGCCGCCGGCGCAAGGCTGGGAATCAAATATCTCACAGGTCATTATCCCAACGTTTTCCTTTCACGATTGGAAGGCCATGATAAAACGGTTAACGCGGTTGCCGTCTCTCCCGATGGTCGGTTCGTCCTTTCCGGCAGCACGGACCATACCATTCGCCTGTGGGAACTGGATTGGGAGTTGGACCCTGAAGGAAAAACGTCTTCTCTTCAGGAAAGTTTGAAAGAAAAATCAAATTATCATCAAAACACGCCCGCGAAAACAAAAGCAGCAAAGGCTTATTACCAGCAAAAAACGCCACCTACCGGAAACGATACCGAATGGAACCGCTTCGCGCTTCAATGCTTGTTCTTCTTGCCAAGAGCGGTTTTCACAATTGCTTGCAATTTTATCAAAAACTCCACCCCTAAAGCAAAATTTATAATGATCTCATTGGTAATCACCTTGCTTCCGTTCATCTTGGGGCTATGCTAGTAATCAAGTGACCATCCAAATCAAAATCGTTTCCGGCTCAGCCAAAGGAAAAACCTTCACCTTTGACCGACCCGACTGCTTTTTATGCGGCAGGTCGTCGGACGCCCACGTCGTTCTTGGGGACGACCCCTTCATCTCCCGCCATCATTTTCTCATTGAAATCGCCCCGCCGGATTGCCGGATTTCCGATCTGAACAGCAAAAACGGCCTGTACGTCAACGGGGTCCGATACGGCGGCCGGAAGCCGCCCGAGCCCGGCGTTGTGCAGGCGGAAGGCGGCGCCAGGGAGGTATTTCTTCAACATGGCGACGCCATCATGGTGGGGGAAACCGAAATGGAAATTTCAATGGAAATGGACGCCAGGAAAGCAAACATTCACGGTGATCCCCTAAATTTATTACAGGCATTGCTCAAAGAGGCGCCGTCGGTGGAAGGGGATATGTCATCGCCGAGATTTACCGGCTATAAGATCGAGAGGGAACTCGGGCGGGGCGGCATGGGCATGGTGTATAAAGCGGTCCAGGAAAGAACCGGCCGGGACGTGGCCATCAAAACCATGCTGCCGCAAATGGGGGCGGACGAAAACCACATCAAGTTTTTCCAGCGGGAAGTGGATGTCACCCGCCAGCTCCGTCATCCCAACATTGCCCGGCTGCTGGACCACGGATACGATGATGGAACGTTTTATTTCGTGCTTGAATATGTAAACGGCATGGACTTGGGCCGCTTTATGGAGAGGACGGGATCGCCCCCCGATCTGGCGGAAGTTGCTCCCATCATGCTGGAGATGCTGGACGGGCTTTCCTGGGCCCATCGGGCCAGTCTGAAATTCGATGTAACGACAGACCGAAAATCACGGGTTTCCGGAATCGTTCACCGGGATCTAAAACCTCAGAACGTTCTGCTGGTCAAAACCGAAAATGGATGGCGGCCCAAGATCGTGGATTTCGGGCTTTCGAAAAGTTTTGAGCTGGCAGGCCTGTCCAACATGACCCGTGCGGACCAGATGGCGGGGACCCCCATCTACTGGCCCCGGGAGCAAATCACCCACTACCGGTATCTGAATGCCTCGTCGGATGTCTTTTCCGCGGCGGCGATTTTCTATGAATGGCTGACCGGACGATGGGTCCGGCATGGCTTCTCCGCCATGATCGAGCAGTGCAAACTCCAGAAGCGGTCCCCCGGCATTCCGGATTTTATGCAGATCATCGCCGCCAATCCGGTGATGCCGATTCGGCGTCGCAACAAAACCATCCCAGGCCCCATCGCCCGGGTGATCGACAAAGCGCTGACGGAAACCGAAGCGCCACAGGATGAAACCGCCATGCGGCAGGTATTGGAAACCATTCGCTATAAAGACGCCGGGGAAATGAGAGATGCATTGGCGCGGGCTTTCAAAGAGTCAGGGGTAACGGTATGACAACCTATTCAATGGGCGTTTCCGTGGTGCTGGAATACGCAAAAATGAAGGCAAAAGCAGATTCGTATTCCGTTGTTGTTCCGGAACACCTCTGGGAGGGCGTCCTCTGGTTTCATGGATTGTCCCTGTCTTCCCTTTTTAAAATGGCCAAGGGAAACCAGACACACACCCAATGCCTGAACGATGAACGCAAGAAACTGCGCGTTCTTCTGGAAAACGATCTGCCGGATCTCATGGCCGATCCGCGGCGAAGTCGCCAAAAGCTTGATGCCGGCAAATCGTCCGGTGACCCGAAACAAAAATCCTCTGAAACCGCCAACCTGTTTTCAAAAACAAAAAAGCTGGCCGCAACCGAGAGATCCCTTCCCGCGGATGTGTCTCATCTGGCCCGGATTTTACGGCAACATGCGCCGTTCCTGCAACAGACGCCCGACCGCCCATCGGAGAGCGCATCCGTTTTGTCCCAATGGGGCCGGAAACTATCGATCACCCATATCCCTCCGATATCCAACAGGAAAGAGGACATCCGCCGGCTGGGCAGGGTCCTGATCCAAAAGCGGAAAAACTGCGTCATTCTTGCCGGGGGACCCGGCGTGGGCAAGACGTCGGTGGTTTATGGGCTGGCCCGGAATATCGCGTCGCCGAAATGTCCGCCCGTGTTTCAAGGCAAGGAAATTGTGGATATCTCTTTGGAACAACTGCTTGCCGGGGTGCCGGACGCCGAGGGATTCAAAACCCAACTGGAAGCCATTCTAAAAGCCGGTGAAGCGGATGACAACATCATCCTTTTCATTGATGATTTCGGGGCCTGTCTGAAGGACGCGGCCCTGCAATCGGCGGCCAGGACGGCGTTGACGGCGGGGCTGGCAACCGGCAATGCGCGGTTGATTTTATGCCTGGCGGTCCTGGACGACGATCCTGGACCGATAGACGATGCTGTTTTTCAAAAATTTTTTGAAATTTTATGGATAGAAGAGCCGTCCCGGAACGAGACCATGGAAATCATTGGCGCCGTCAAACGGGAACTGGAAGCCCATCATCATCTGACCATTTCACCCGCCGCCGTCGAAGCCGCAGTCGATCTTTCCACCCGATTCCTCCCCACCCAACGCTTGCCGGCAAAAGCCATCCGCCTGATCGATCAGGCCGCGGCATGCCGGTCCCTGGACACGTTTACCATTTCCGCCAGCACAGAGGGGACGGTTTCACTGGATGTCGCCGACTCCCCGGCCGCTGTGGAACGGTCCGACATTGTCCAGGCCGTGGCCCAATCCGTGCCGATACCGGTTGAATTGATCGCCGCTGATGATCGCCGGCGGTTGAGCGTCCTGGAACCCTATCTCACGCAACGAATCGCCGGGCAACATCGGGTGATGAAGGCCATTGCCCATTCATTTCAACACGCCTATGATCGTTCCGGCCGGCTCGACCCGTTGCTGTTGTTGGCCGGCCCCGTGGACGAACCGAAAACCGAAACAGCCAGGGCATTGTCCGAATTTCTTTTCGGTGATCCCGGAAGAGTGATCAGCATTGAGCTGCCGGTCGCGGATCTCGCCGCCCCCCGGCTGTTTGCCGCAAGCCTGAGACGCTGCATGGCCTCCGTCCTCCTGTTTCAGCATATTGAACACGCCGGTGCCGACGATTTCAAACGGCTTCTCCAGTTGCTGGAGACCGGGCGGATGAGAGACAAAAGCGGCCGCTATGCCTCCATTGCCGAGGCGTTGATGGTTTTTACCACGGATTTTCATCGGCATCAGTTGAAGGAAGACCTGAAAGAACCGCTTTTCAGGAAATTTATCGGCAGCATGGATCATATCGTCGATTTCGGGGCAAGCGGTGACGCGTCCGGAAAACCAACCGGCGAGATTCTCTACACCGCCATGCCGTCTTCCCCGAATGTGAATGCGGCCCTGCTGGTACTGGACCTCGTTCAATCGACTCATCTGGTGCGCCAATCCGGGGACACGGAGTTTTCCAATCTGATCGGAAAAATCTACACCATCTTCCAGAACGGCGGCACCGCGTCGGACCTGATGTTTTTAAAATGCACCGGCGACGGTTTTTTGGGGGTCTATCAGACGGTCGATTCGGCGTTTTCCATTGCCGACGCCTTTTTAAACAAACAAGCGTTGCCCGATATTTCCTTCCGAATGGCCCTCCACTGGGGAAAGGTGAAATCCGGCCCCCACGGCGACCCCCTGGGCGTGGAGGTTCACCAGGTGTTTCGCATGGAAAGCCTGAAGGAGGAAAATCGGGACGCACCCGCCCGGGGCGCGTCTTCTCTGCCGGCCAAAAACAGACTGATCATTTCAAAGGAAGCCCTGACGCAGTTGACGGCTCAACAGCGGACCCTTTTCCGTCCGGCAGGAAAATTTCACATGAAGGGGTTTAGCAAGCCGATTGACGTGTGGATCGCAACGGCCGCAGACCGCTGATTTTACCCCATCGGCACCCCCTCCGACCATCGGCGCCTTATCCCTTGCACCCTGCAAGGTTACCATTTCCGACTCCGCCCATCCCGCCCCGGCACCACGATGCCGTGCCGCCGAATCTTACGGTAGAGGGTCGTATAGTCGATACCGAGTTTCAGTGCGGTTTTTTTGCGGTTTCCCCCGTACCGCTCCAGCGTTTCGGCGATCAGCGATTTTTCCATGGCCTTGAGGGTCATGTCGGCAGGTGGCGCGTGGGGGCCGCCGGCCTCGCCCGCCCGAAGTTCCGGGGGCAGGTGGCACGTGCCGATCACCCCCTCCTGGCAGAGGACGAAGGCATGTTCGATGATGTTTTCCAGTTCCCGCACATTGCCCGGATAATCATACCGCATGAGCCGCTCCATGACCCTTTCCGATACCCCGGGCAGGTCCTTTCCCTTGAGCCGGTTGAATTTGGCGATCATGTGGTCCACCAATGCGGGGATGTCCGCCCGCCGGTCCCGGAGCCGGGGAAGCGTCAACTGGACCACGCAGATCCGGTAGTACAGATCCGTGCGGAAGGTGCCGGATGTCACCAGATCGGACAGGCGTTTGTTGGTGGCGGCCACCACCCGGACATCCACATCCACCGGCGATACGGCGCCGAGGGGCTCGATCCGTTTCTCCTGGAGCACCCTCAAAAGGCGGATCTGCATGGCCGGGGAAATGTCGCCGATTTCGTCCAGAAAGAGGGTGCCGCCGGCGGCCAGGGCGAAACGGCCGGGTTTGTCTTTGGCGGCTCCGGTGAAAGCCCCGGCCTTGTAGCCGAACAGCTCGGATTCCAGGAGGGTGTCGGGCAGGGCGGCGCAGTTGACGGCCAGAAACGGTTTCCGTTTGCGTGGCGACAGGTCGTGGATGGCCCGGGCGAACAGCTCTTTTCCGGTGCCGCTTTCGCCTTCGATCAGTGCGGTGCTGCCGCTCTCGGCGATCTTGGGCAGGAGGTCGAAAAGCGATGTCATGGCGCGGCTCCGGCCGACAATGTCCTCGCAGGTGTACCGGGATTCCAGCTCTTTGCGCAACTGCTCGATCTGGCTCAGGTCCTGGAAGGTTTCGACGCCGCCCACCACCGCCCCGCGGTCGTCCTTCAACAGGGCTGTGGAAATGCGGATGGGGATCTGGCGGCCGCTCCGGGTCACGATGCGGGCCGTCCGGTTGACGGTCGGTTGACCCGTGGACAAGGTCTGTTTCAGGGCGCAGGCCCCCTGGCAGATGTTGGTGCAAAACACCTCGCTGCACATTCGGCCGACGGCCTCCTCCCGCCGGACCCGGGTGATGACCTCGGCGGCCCGGTTGAAGGAGCGGATCCGCCACCCCAGATCGACAGTGAACACCCCTTCGTTGATGGAATCGAGAATGGTTTTCTGGTGATGATCTTTGTAAGGATAGGTCATGGCCTCCTCGCGGCGGGTTCGGTTGTCCAACGGTTCTGCTTCGGAAAGAGAATAGCATCCTGCAAGCTTATTCGCCAGGAGAAATGGCATCCTGCAATATCATTCGGAGCCTTTGCTTATTGAGAGAACCTACTATTTTCCTGAAAAATGAGATAAAACCAATTATTCGGGTCCTTCGGCAGGTTTTTTGCTTTATCTGTTTTCCTTTTGAATGGGTCCAATCGATACAAAAGGAGGAAGTTCAAATGGCAAAAGACACCAAAGACACGGCAGAGAAAAAGGCGGCGGTCGCCGATCCCGAGGCCGCCAGCATCGACACGGCCACTCAGGAGATGATCCGGCGGGCCCAGGAACTCGGCGTGGAAACGGTCTTCGACCGGGCCCTTGTCTTGAAGCCCTGCAACATCGGCACGCAAGGCATCTGCTGTAAAAACTGCGGGATGGGCCCCTGTCGCCTTCCCCTGCCCAAAGGCGGAATCCAGGGCGAGGACACCCGCAAAGGATTGTGCGGGGCCAGCCCCAACACCATCGCGGCCCGGAACTTCATCCGGATGATCGCCGGCGGCGCCGCGGCCCATTCGGACCACGGGCGGGCCGTGGCCGAGGTCTTCATGTCCGCGGCCCGCAAAGAGACCGATGCCTACCGGATCAAAGATCCCCACAAACTCCGGGCCGTGGCTGAATCTCTCGGCATCGAGACGCAGCTGGAAGTCGATGGCGAGATGAAGGATCGCGACCTGGATGAACTGGCCGTGGCGGTAGGAGAGAAGGCCCTCGATGAATGGGGAAAGGCCGAAGGCGAAGTGCTCTTTGCCCGGCGGGCCCCCAAGGCCCGGTACGAGATCTGGAAAAAACAGGGGGTGGTGCCGCGCAACATCGACCGGGAAATCGTCGAGATCATGCACCGGACCCACATCGGCGTCGACCAGGACTACAAGAACCTGATGAAGCAGGGGACCCGGGCCGCCATCGGCGACGGCTGGGGCGGGTCGATGCTGGCCACGGAACTCCAGGACATACTCTTCGGCACCCCCTATCCGCTCTCCACGGAGGCCAACCTGGGCGTCATGAAAAACGACATGGTCAACCTGGTCATCCACGGCCACGAACCGGTCCTGTCGGAGATCATCGTGGCCGTGGCCAACAGCCCGAAGTGGCAGGATTACGCCAAGTCCAAGGGCGCCAAGGGGATTCAGCTGTCCGGCATCTGCTGTACGGCCAACGAAGTGCTCCAGCGCCACGGGGTCCCACCCTGCGGCACGTTCCTCCAGCAGGAGCTGGCCATCATCACCGGGGCCTGCGACGCCATGGTAGTGGACATCCAGTGCATTTTCCAGAACCTGGCCAATGTGGCCAAGTGCTTTCATACGAAATTGATCACCACCCACCCCATCGCCAAAATGGAGCAGGAGAACGTGATCCACATCGAATTCGACGAACACCACGCCGTCGAAGACGCCGAACGGATCGTCAAACTGGCCGTGGACAACTACGAAAACCGGAGCGCGGAGGTGATGATCCCCAAACAAAAAGCATCCATCATCGGCGGATTCGGGGTGGAGTCCATCGAATACCATCTCGGCGGCACCTTCCGGGGATCTTACTATACCTTGAACGACAACATCATCAACGGCCGGATCCGGGGCATCGGCGGCGTGGTGGGGTGCAACAATGCCCGGACCCGCCACAACGAGGGCCACATCCAGGTGGTCAAGGAACTCATCAAAAACGACGTCATCGTCCTGACCACCGGGTGCAACGCCATCGCCTGCGCCATGGAGGGACTGCTGACCCCCGAAACCGCCGGGGTCTACTGCGGCCCCGGCCTGGCCGAAGTCTGCGAGACCGTGGGCATCCCGCCGGTGCTCCATCTGGGCTCCTGCGTGGACAACAGCCGGATCCTCCTGGCTGCGGCGGAAGTGGTGAAAGCCGGCGGGTTGGGCAATGACATCAGCGATCTGCCGGCGGCCGGCAGCGCCCCGGAATGGATGAGCGAAAAGGCCATCAGCATCGGCCATTACTTCGTGGCCTCCGGAGTGTACACGGTGTTCGGCGTCACCCTGCCGGTCTCCGGCGCGCCGGTCTTCCGGCAGTACCTTTTCGAGGAATTCGAGAAGATGTACGGCGGAATGTGGGACCTGGAGGTCGATCCGGTCAAACACGCCCGGAAAATGATCGATCACATCGACAAAAAGCGCAAAGCACTGGGCATCGACCGGGCCCGGGAGCGGATCCTGGTGGACATGGACTCCCGGCGCGCCATGGAATCGGCCTGATCGGAGGGCGCTTCATGACCACGGTCGATGATTCTCGCGTTTACGGACCGGTCCCTTCCCGGCGCCTGGGAATGAGTTTGGGCATTAACAACATCCCGGCCAAGGTGTGCCCCTACGCCTGTGTCTACTGTCAGGTCGGGCGCACTACGGAACGGGTGGTGGAACGCCGCGGCTTTTACAGGCCGGAAGCGATTTTCCGGGCGGTTCAGGATCGGCTGGCGTCGCCTTATGCGGCGGCGATGCCGGCCGATTATCTGACGATCGTTCCCGACGGGGAACCCACCCTGGACCGGAATCTGGGGGAGACCATTCAATTGCTGAAACGGTTGCCCGTGCCCGTGGGCGTGATCACCAACGGCGCGCTCCTCTATCGGGAGGACGTGCGGCAGGAGCTGGCCCGGGCCGATTGGGTGTCTCTCAAGATCGACGCCGTCCGGGAGGCCATCTGGCGGAAGGTGAACCGGCCCCATGGCGACCTGCGGCTCCCGCATATCCTCGACGGCCTCCGCGCATTTGCCGGTCTCTTTTCCGGAAAACTGGTCACGGAAACGATGTTGCTGGCGGGGTTGAACGACGGGGACGATCATCTGGCCGAACTGGCCGACGTCGTCGGTCGGTTGCACCCGGACACCGCCTTTTTGAGCATCCCCACCCGCCCGCCTGCGGAGCCTTGGGCCCGCGCCCCGGATGAGGACCGCCTCAACCGGGCCTATCTGGCCTTTTCCGGCAACGCCGTCCAGGTGGAGCATCTCATCGGGTATGAAGGGAATGCCTTCGCCTATTCCGGTGATGTCGAAACCGATATCCTGAGCATCACCGCCGTGCATCCCATGAGAGAGACGGCGGTCCGGGAATTATTGTCCTGGTCCGGCGCCGCATGGTCTCTGGTCGATCGGCTTTTGGAGAGGGGAGATCTGACGGCGGTGTCCTACAGCGGGCATCTGTATTATTTGAGAACATTTGGAAAAGGATCCACCACGACAAGGGGAGGAAAACCAGCAGACAATGGGAAATCTGGACGATTTTGTCAACCAGCTGCAGGAACAGATCTTTGACGAAGCACGGGAGGCCTATGGCGGAAAGGGATTCCACCGCTGGCGGAATCCCCGCTACCAGGGCCGCATGGCGGACCCCGACGCCCGGTCCCATCTCACGGGCTCCTGCGGGGACACCATGGAAATCTATCTCAAGTTCCATAACGGCCGGGTGACAGCGGCCTCTTATGTCACGGACGGGTGCGCCTCCAGCGGCATCTGCGGATCTTTCGCCTCGGAACTGGCCCTCGGCCGGGACCCCGACGGGCTGGCCGACATCACCGGCGGCGCCGTGCTGGAAACCATCGGACGCCTGCCCCCGGAGGACCGACACTGCGCCGACCTGGCCGCCGAGGCGGTCCAGGCGGCGTTGGACGATTACATGAAACGGCGCTTGGCTTTGAAAACATCTACCGCACGGAATGCAGGGGAAAGGAGGGATCCCTATGACCAAAGCGGCCATCATCCGCTGTGAGAAGAACGAACACCGATGCCCCCTGACCGGGTGCTTCAACAGCCTGCTGGACGCCAGGGAAGGGTTCGCCGGATACGACGAGTGCAAACCGGCGGGGGTTTTCACCTGCCGCTGCCCGGGCGACAACATCGCCGATCTGGCCAGGATCCTCAAGGCCAAAGGCGCCGAGGCCATCCATTTCTGCACCTGCGCCTTCGCCAAAAAAGGAGACGACGGATGGGTGGCGGCGGCCGGCGGCTTCTGCGGCCATCCCGACGAGATCATCCGGCGCATCCATGACGCCACCGGCCTTCCGGTGGTCAAGGGCACGGCGCATCTGCCCGGGGATTATGCCCTTCAGGTCTGGGGATAACCTCGCGGCGCCTCAGCACAGGTAAAGCGGCAGTGTACATGCCAGGAACCGCCAAATAACTCCATGACGCAATTGCCTCCTCTCGCATCCCCTTTGCGGAATCATCCTATTCTGTGATATGGTCTGATTTGATTCAGTTTGATCAGATCGGCCCTTTCTAACCGAACAACAAAAAGGCAATTCCATGGATTTTGACACCATCAGCACCGAGATACCGACCATCGGACCGGCGAAAATCCCCTCCCCCCTCCAGATGGGCGAGCACGGCGAAGGGTTCGTGGACGAACCAGAGCGGATCCTCATCGACATGAACCTCGAAAACATCTCCCTGGCCGTCGAAAGCAACCATCCGCTCCCCTCCTTCGAAAAGGCCGGTCCGCGCCAGCACATCTACTTCGACCCCCGCAAACTCCGCTGCGCCCTGGTGACCTGCGGCGGCCTGTGTCCGGGCTTAAACGACATCATCCGGGCCACGGTGCTGGAGCTTTACTACGGCTACGGCGTCCGGAACATCTACGGCATCCGGTACGGGCTCCAGGGGTTCATTCCCGACTACGGCCATGAGGTGGTGGACCTCACCCCCGAAGTGGTGGTGGACATCGCCAAAAAGGGCGGCTCGTTTCTCGGCTCTTCCCGCGGGCCCCAGGATGTGGAGCAGATCATCGACTGCCTGGAGCGGATGAACATCGGCGTCCTGTTCATGATCGGCGGCGACGGCACCCTCATGGCGGCCTCCAAGATCGCCGACGCCATCGACGAGCGGGGCCTGAAGATCAGCGTCGTCGGCATCCCCAAGACCATCGACAACGACATCTATATGGTGTCGCGCTCTTTTGGGTTCGACACCGCCGTGGACGTGGCCACCAACGCCATCCGGGCCGCCCACAACGAGGCGGAAGGATATCCCGACGGCGTGGGCCTCATCAAGCTCATGGGCCGCCATTCGGGGTTCATCGCCTGCCAGGCGTCCCTGGCCCAGCAGGATGTCAATTTCGTGCTGATCCCGGAAGTGGATTTCGAACTGGAGGGCGACAGCGGCCTTCTGGCGGCCCTGGAGCGGCGTCTGGCCGCCCGCCGCCACGCGGTGATCGTGGCGGCCGAAGGCGCCGGGCAGCAAATGCTCGCGGAGATGCAGAAAGGGGAACAGCAGTTCGACGAATCGGGCAACGTCCGTCTCCACGACATCGGACTGTTTCTCAAGGACCGGATCAACCGGTATTTCGCGAAAAAGGAGATCCACATCTCCCTTAAATACATCGACCCCAGCTACCTCATCCGGAGCCTGCCGGCCAATTCCAACGACCAGGTCTTCTGTTCCTTCCTGGGCCGGGACGCCGTCCACGCGGCCCTGGCCGGAAAGACCCGGATGCTGGTGAGTCACTGGAACAACCAGTTCGTCAACGTCCCCCTCTCGGCCTCAGCCGGACGCCGCAAAAAGGTCAACCCCGACGGCCGTCTCTGGTACAGCGTGCTGGAAGCCACCGGCCAGGGGGAACTGGGCGCCGGCTGACCCCCGTCACCGCCCCTCGCCGGAGCGGGCCGTGAGCGGCCCGTCCCCACTTTTCGTATCCACGAATTGGCCTTCCCGGATCTGGAGGAGGTAGAGGTCCTTCCGGGCTTCGCCTTCGGGGGTGAAGGCGGTCCGGCCCGTGACGCCGGGAAAATCCTCCATATGGGCCAGCTGTTCCCGCAATGCGCTTTTGTACCGGATGTCGGGCCGGCTCAGCAGCTGGATGAGCAATCGGGCCGTGTCGTAGGCGATGGCCTCGATGAAGCCGGGCCGCTCGCCATAGGTCCCCTGGAAGTCTGAGACAAAGGATACGACATGGGAGGACCGGCTCTCCGGGAAAAACCCGGTGGGGAGAAGGGCCCCTTCCGCGAACTCACCGGCCATCCCCAGCAGCTGATCCGAATGCCACAGATTGGTGCCCATCAACTGGGTCCGGATATCATAATAGGCCAGTTGGGGCAGGATCAGCCCGGTTTTCCGCGGCGCATCGGGGATGAACAGGGCATCGAAACCCGGGTCTCCCCTCCCGCGGTAGACCTGCCGCAACGTTCGAATGGCCTTTTTGAAGTCGGTCGCTTCGGTATCGTAAGCAGCCGTCGCCGTGATGGTCCCCCCACGCTCGGCCGCCACTTTCTGAAACAGCTCGTTAAAAGTGAACCCGTATTTTTCGTTGGGATAGAGCACCCCGAACCGATACCGCCCCATCCGGTCGACGGCGTGGGACACCAGGGCCTCCACCTGCATTCGGGGGGTGATGAAATTCCGGAAAACGAATTCCCCGATGGCCGGCACCCCTTCTTTCTGGGTGAGGGTGATAATGGGAATCCGGGCAGCCTGGGCTTCCGGGGCCACGGTTTCGGCCGTGATGATGGGGCCGATGATGGCGGAGGGGACCGCCGCGTCCAACAGATCGTTGATGGCCAGCAGGCCCTGCTGCGAATCCGACCCGGTATCCCGGATGACCAGATGGATGCCGCTGGATTGGCTCATGGCCAGTTCCACCCCCCGCAACGCCCGCTTCCCGTAGATTTTGTAGGCACCACTCAGGGGCAACAGACAACCAATGGTGTGACGGCTGGCCAGCGGCAGGGTCTCGTACTCCTGCTGCAATTTCCGGGCGGCTCCGACTTTGCGGTGGTCGGGGTATTCCTCCAGGAATTCCGCAATGATCCGCGCGGCCTCCTCCTTGCGGCCCGCCTCCATGTGGGTCACCGCCAGCTGATAGAGCAGCGTGCCCCGGAGGTCTTCATTGGCGTTGATCCGATCCAGAAGCACCTCAATATCCTTGGTGGACAACCGGGAAACGGCCCGGTCGATGGTTTCGCGGTTCTCCCGGGAAGGATATCGCGCATACTGCTCCGAAATGCTGTAATAATAAACGGCATTGATGGGCGAGTCGATGGCCCGGTACGCATCCCCCAGCAAAAGATACACCCGCCTGATGTCGTCGGGCGACTCGACCTTCTTGAGCATGTCATCCGCGTACCGGATAACGTCTTTGTAACGCTCCTCTCTGGCAAACGTTTCCAGAATCCCCACCGCTGCGTCCGGCACCATGCCGCTGTCCGGAAACCGATCGATGAGTCGCCGGTAGGTCCGGCGGGCCGCCTCGGGCCGGTTTTCCGCTCGATGGATTTCGGCGATCCGCATCAGCACAGCCGTGTTATGGGGCCCCTGGGGATACGCCTCCAGATAGGCTTCGTATCGGCGCATGGCTTCGGGATAGTCTTTGGCCCGAAACGCCGATTCGGCTTGAGCATGGAGTCGGGTTTCGGATCGGGCATCGATGGAAATCCGCGGCACGCAGGCGGCTCCCATCATCACCAGCAGCCCCATCATCGCCCCGATCCACCGAAGCGTCCTTGTCAATGCTCCCCTGCGCCGTTGTCCTTCCGCTCTCCTGCTCATCGTCTCGGTTTCCCCTACCACTCCAATTGAATCGGTTTGCCGGCTTTGCGGCGCATGTATTCCCAGTTGAACCGGTTGCGGGCGGCTTCGGTGCCGTCCATTTCATTGACGATTTCGAAATAATCCTGTTGAAAGCGATCCTTGACCACCTCGGCGGCCTTCCGGCAGCGGACGGCATACACCGTCTGAATGCACTGATGGTCGAACCCCCGCCACTGCTGTTCATCCTTGAGCAGCGTGAACCGGTGGTTCTCCAGGGCCGCGATGACAGCCCGGGAGTCGAAGGTTCCGGCCCGCTCCACGGCGTTTTTGTACTGATGGAGAATCGTATAGGCCGATGCCGCCGATGTGGAGGGGTAGGAACTGTACCGGGCCGCGAACGTTTCCACAAACCGCCGCCCTCTGCTGTATCCGCGGGCATAGGGGACTTTCCAGCACCAGGGCAGGGCCCCGATCACCCCTTCCATGATGTTGGGACCACTGGTTTCAGCCATCCCCAGGGTCAGGTTCGGCACCACCACCGCCCGAACCGCCTCTTTGAGCCCCATCTCCGTGGCCAGGCGCAGGGCGGTGGCCATGTCCTTGCCGAAGAGAACCAGCACCAGCACATCGGGCTTTTCCGCGGCCGCCGCTTCCAGCGCTTTCTGGAAATCGGCTTCCGTGGCCCCGGGAAATGGGGTCCGGACCGCCTGGTGTCGTCGGGTATTGGAGGTATTGGAAAATTTTCGGATGGACGATTCGGTGGTCCATCCCCAGGTGTAATCGGCGGTGATGTAGAAATACTTCCGATTGGCCAGGTACCGCTCCCGGAGATAATAGGACAGGACCCGGGCCCCCATCCAGGCGTTGTAGCACTCCCGGAACATGTACTTGTGCCCCGCGTCCCCGGTCGTGGCATTGGAATAGGTCAGGGTACCGAAATAGATCTTCCCCCGGGACTTGGCCGCTTCTCCCCCGGCGATGGCCACGGCACTGGAAGATCCGCCGAAGATCATCTCGCACCCGTGGCTGTCGATCATCTCTTCGACGTTCCGAACCGACTGTTCGGGGCGGGACCCGGTGTCCCGGATGACCAGTTCGATGGGACGCCCGGCGATGCCGCCGGCGGCGTTGATCTCTTCCATCGCCAGATTGGCCGCCTGGAGCTGATACTGTCCCTGGACGGAATACGGCCCGGTCTCCGGGTAATTCAACCCGATCCGCACCGGTTCCGCACCGACCGCTCCGGCGACCCGGAGCAGCAACAGCGCCACTGCCGTCAACGCGACCTTTTTTACCATATTCTCTCCTTGTTCATGCCCCTTCGTGCCCCGATCTCCGTTTCGGCCTGGTGGACACGGTGGACGGTGTGGACGCAGTGGACAACACGGACGCCGGCCCCAACCGAGAAACCACCTGCCCTCTCTGTCCCTTTGTCCCTTTGTCCCTATATTCACTCTTCCTCCAGCCGAAACACCGACACCGACTCGTTCAGCCGGTCCGACACCGCCGCCAGGTTCCGCATGGAAGCGGCGGTTTCCCGGCTGGCCTCCGACGTGCGGGCGCTGATCTCTCCCACCGACGCCATGGTCTTGGCGATCCTCTGGGAGGCCTGGGCCTGCTGCCGGGAAGTGGTGGAGATGGACTGGATCAATTCCGCCAGCTGGACAGCCACGTTTTCGATCTCCTGGAGCTGCCCGTAGGCCCCGTCGGCCAGTTTCGAGCCTTCCACCACCCGCTGGATGGATTCTTCCATACTGGTCCCGGCCTCGCCGATTTCGCCCTGGATGTTTTTGATGAGGGTATCGATTTGTTTGGTGGCGTTGGTGGACCGTTCCGCCAGCCGTTGCACCTCCTCGGCCACGACCGCGAAACCGCGGCCAGACTCGCCGGCCATGGCCGCCTGGATGGAGGCGTTGAGGGCCAGAATCGAGGTCCGGTCGGCGATGTCGTTGATGAGTTGGACGATGTTGCCCACCTCCTGGGAACTCTCCCCCAGGCGCTTGATGGCCCGGGCCGTCTCCTGGACGTGCTCCCGGATCGATTCCATGGCGGCATTGGTTCGGCGCACCGCCTCGGCCCCGTCCCGGGCATTGGCCGTGGACCGCTCCGACACCTCCGCCAGCCGTCCCGCGTTCTCCGCCACCTGCCGGATGGCCGCCGCCATGGTGTCGATGGCGGCGATGGCGTCGGTGATCTGGGTGGCCTGGTGCTGGCTGGTCTCGGCCAGATCCTCGGTGGCGGCGCTGGCCTCCTTGGAGGTGGCGCTTACCTGGCGGGTCACCGACTGGACGTTCCGGACCACCTCGCCCAGCTGCTGGGCCATATCGTTGAACGAATCGGCGATGGCGCCGGTGAAATCCTCGGAGACCTCCGCCCGCACCCTCAAATCCCCTTCGGCGAGACCGCTGATCTCTTCCAGCAGCCGCATGATGGCGGCCTGCATGGTGTCCCGCTCTTCACTGCTCTGGATGAGGGTGAGGGTGTCGTCGAGCATGGCATTGAGGGACCCCGCCATGGCGCCCAGCTCATCTTTGGCGGTCACCGGGGCCCGGGCGGCGAAATTGCCGGTACCGATCTCCTGGAACAGGGTATTGATATGCCGGACCTGCGTGGTCAAGCCCCGGGAAAGCCACAGGGCGCCGATCACGACCAGAATGGCCACGATCGCCAGCAATCCCAGCGAGATCGTCGCGATGGTGCGGATCGGGGACCGGACTTCGTCGTATCCCACCTCGGAGACCACGGCCCATCGGATGGCCCCGGCGCCGCCGGTTCCTTCGGTTTCCGGGACGACGACCAGCGGAGACCAAGACCGGAGCACCGAACGGCCCTGACGGTTTTCCACAACGTCGGTGCCGGCGGTCCGGGTCATGGATTGGGCCACCTCGGGGGGAAACCGGAAATCGGGGTTGAGTACCGTGTTCGCCTCCACGAGGCGGGCGTTGCTCCGCAGCAACCCGTCGGCGCCCACCAGATAGCTGTCGCTCGTCTCGCCCATGCCGGAGCGTTCCTGCATCACCGCATCGATCAGTGCCACGGATAGACGGGTGATCACCACGAGTTCCACCTGATCCCCATGGACCAGAGGCATGGCGAAAAAGGCCGCCGGTTGATCCTCATTGGGCCCATATCGTTCAAAGGGGGCCATGCCGAAGGATTGCGTTTCCATCACCTGCCGGACCAGTCGCCCGAGATTGGTATCGCTGTAAGGCCCTGCCATGAGATTGGTCCGGTAGTCGGGTCCTTTTTGGACCGAGTAGAAAAGAAACCCGTCGGGGTCCACCAGTCCCAGGTCGTCGTACCCGTACTCCTCTTTGTACTGAGTGAAAAAGTCCGCTTCCTCCTCCGACCCGCCGGGAACGAAGGCATCGTCGATGCTGATTTCGCTCACCAGGGCCCATCGCCGATCCTCTACCCGCACCGGGGTCCAGACCGAAAGCACATATTCACCCAGGTAGTTGATGGACACCCCCTGGCCGCTTTGTCCCGCCAGTGCCTGTCCGATCCCCTCGGTTTCCACCCGGAAGGCGGGATTGATGATGGTCCGTTCCGTGATATAAATCGAATTGGACCGGAACAGCCGGTCCGGCCCCACCATGTAGGTCTCCACCCCCGTGCCCAGGGTGGCGGGTCCCTGCATGATGAAGTCGAGCTGGTCCACCGAAATCTGGGCCATGATCACCCCCAGGAGGTCCTCGCCCTCCCGGACCGGTGCCGCAATGAAGGCGGCGGCCTGCCCTTCGGCCGGCGCATAGAAGTCGAAATCCTCGAAAGCACGCCCTTCCCGGCCTTTCAGGAAGGCCCGGCCGGCCGGACTGTCCACGAGTTCGCCCTCGGTCAGGGACGCCCCAAGGTCCTCCGCCTGCCCGACCGTGTACAGAATCTTTCCCCCCCCGGATACCAGATAGGTGTCATAGTACCCATAGGTCTCGTTGAAATTGACCAGGAAGGGGCCGTAGGCTTGCTCCACTTCCTGCCAGGAGGCACCGCCCACGGCACTGGAGACCCGGCCGAAGGCGCGGAATGCATCGCCCAGCAGGGGGGTCTCGGTCATGACCTGGAGGTTTTTCATCCGTTCGAAAAAATAGCTCTCCACCAGGTTCCGTTTCAATTCCCGGATCGCGATGAGCCGGTCGAACGCCTTTGTGCGGAGGGCGTCCGCCGTCTCGACCAGCCCGTTCATGTCCCCCCGGCGCCCGTCGAAATGGTTTCGGATGGCCACCGCCTTGTTGGTTTGGGCCGTCCTGAGCGCGTCGAAGGCGTTTTCCATGAGCGCGTCCGAAGTGATGAGGTAGGTCACCCCCCCCAGAAGGATCAGGGGAATCAGAGAGAGGGCCAGAAGCGAGATCAGGAGTTTGTTGCGAATGCTCTCGGAAATCACCCGAAACGGCCCCCACTCGGACAGGGCCCCGGCCTTACTGGATTCGCCGCGCGTATTCACCATTGGGAAACACCTCCTGTTTCAGTTGCTGTTGTCCATCAGTATCCGCCCGGTATCCAGGACGACGATGGTGCGGTCCGCCCAGGCGTAAGTAGCCCGGACCCGGTCGGGCCGGGGAATCCAGTCGGTCATCGGGATCGGGACGGTCTCCTCGGGCAGGGGCAGCAGCTCCACCGGGCCGGCGGCCCGGAACATGGCCCGTTCCGGATGCCGGTCGTCCCCTTGTCCCACCGCCGTCCGGACGAGAACGAAACGGAAATCGCTATCCGTTTTGTCCGGTTTCACGGTGTCCCCTCGTGCCGGACGTTCCGTGTCCGGCCTTTCCTCCGGTACCAGCCCCAGACATCCTTCCGGCGAGAGCACCGGCACCAGGCCGTCCCGCCACCGGGCCATACCCGCCACATGGGGTGGAGAAAAGGGGACCGGATGCACCGCGGTCGATTTGAGAATGTCCTCTACCTGGCCCATGCTGAACAAAAAGAGCAGGTCGCCTCCGGGAGGCGCCGTTCCGGGGCGGGCCGGAAACAGGAGAACTTTGCGGGATCGGTTTTCGGTCATGGAATCATGGTCCTCTTCAGGACATTCGCGTCACGGCCCGCTGGAGTCGGGCCCGGGCTTCGGCCGCCGCCCTTTCCGACAGCCGGTGGATGATCGCTTCGACCTGCTGGGTCATCTCTTCCGAAGTGATCAGCCGGTGGAGGCGGTCCTCCAGATCGGCCATCGACGCGGCGGGCGCGTCCCCGGTCCGGGCCGGTTCGTCGTCATCCGTTCCGGGCGCCGGATAGATGGCCGCCGCCAATTCAGCCGGGTCCAGCATCAACACCGGGCCCGCTTCCCCAAGGAGTACCCGGGGAAAAAACCGCCGGGCGGCTTCCCCGAAAACCGGCGGCAGCGGCAGCAGTTCCCCTTCATGGGCGTTGGCGACCCCGCCGATCCGGTCCACCTGCAGGGAGAGGTCCAGACCGTCGGGGGTGAGCGTGACCACCTGGTCCGACGCCTCGCCGCCGTTCCCGTCCGGGAGGGCCAGCAGGCCGGCCAGATGAACCGGCGACCGCCGGGTTTCCTCTTCCGGTTCCGTTTTTCGGATGTTGGCGACCAGCGGGAGGTCGATGCCGAACATCCCGCCCCCTGCATAAAACAGCAGCACCTGTATCATGTCTGCGCCTTTCCGACCACGCCCGTTTGGCTCAGCGCTGGGTCAACCGGGACACCAGATCGATGAATTCGGCATCGTCATAGGGTTTGACCACATATCCCTTCGCCCCCATGGACAGGGCGCGCTGCCGGTGCTTGGCCGCGGCCCGGGAGGTGAGCACCACCACCGGGATCTCCCGGAGATCGGGCTGGGCATTGATGGCGGTTAAAAACTCATATCCGTTCATCCGCGGCATCTCGATGTCCAGAACGATCAAGTCGGGGCCGAACACGCCAACCTGCTCCAGTGCCGCCACGCCGTCCTTGGCGGCAGCCACCTGCCACCCCTGCTCCGTCAGGAGACGGGTGATCGCCTGGCGGATGGAGACCGAATCGTCCACCACCAGAATCCGAAGCCCGCCATCGGCGGCGTCGATCTCCACCCGCTCATGTTCCGCGGTCTCCCGGAGCGTCTCCCCTTCGAGCAGGTCCGCGACATTGAGGATCGGCGTCAGGCTGCCGTCCCCCATGATGGTGACGCCGGCGACGCCCTTGACATGCCGCAGGTGCGACCCCGTGCTCTTGATGACGATTTCCCGCTGCCCCACCAGCGCATCGATCATCAGGGCCGCACGGCGGTCCCCTGTTTCCGCGACGACCAGCAGGGGGTTTTCCCCGCTTTCCCGCTCCCCCCCCGGCCCCTGTCCCAGGAGATCCGCCATGTCGAAGAGCGGCAGTACGGCATCCCGGATGCGAACCACGCCCTTTCCTTCTCCGGAGATCCCTTCGGGCGGGATCCGCAACACCTCGCTCACCTCGTTGAGGGGTATGGCGTAGATCTGCCCCCCCACCGTGAACAACAGGGCCCGAACGGCGGCCAGGGTAAGGGGGAGCCGGATGGTGAACCGGGTCCCCTCCCCTTTCCACGACGCGACCCGGATGGCGCCGTTGAGGTCCTGGATGTTCTCCTTGACCACGTCCATACCGACGCCCCGGCCGGACAGGGGGCTCACGCGGCTTCGGGTACTGAACCCCGGATAGAAAATGAATGCGGCCACCTCCTCGTCGGAAAAGGGCCCCATATCCCCGGCCAGTTCGGCCGCGGCAGCGGCCTTCCGAATGGCCCCGTAGTCGAGCCCGGCCCCGTCGTCGGTGATCCGGATCACCACCTGGTTTCCCTCCCGGCTGGCCGCCAGTTTGACGGTACCCATGGCCGGTTTCCCAATGGCCTCGCGCTGCTCCGGCGGCTCGATGCCGTGATCCGCCGCGTTCCGGAGAATGTGCATGAGCGGGTCGACGAGCTTTTCCCACACCCCCCGGTCGAGTTCGATGTCCGCCCCGTCCACCACCAGCCGCACCGATTTGCCCAGTCTCGTGGCCACATCCCGGACGGTTCGCCGCAGCCGGTGGGTGATGGTGCCCATGGGGGTCATGCGGGTCCGCATCATCTTGTCCCCCACCTCGCTCAACAGGCTCCGCTGCCGGGTGAGGCTTCCCTCCAGTTCGCTGTGGATGCCGGCCAGCTGGGTATGGAGGGCCCCCACGTCGATCACCGATTCGTTGAGGGTCCGGATGATGCGGTTGAGTTCGGAATACCGATCCAGCTCCAGGGGATCGAAGGTTTCGAGGTCGGCTGCGTCTCCCTCCCCGCCGCCGGCCGGTTCGGAACGGGTCAGCCCCTTCACTTCGTATCCCAGTTCCATATCCCGGGCGATCTCCCGGAGCCGGTTCCGAGCCAGTTCCAATTCTTCGACAACCTCGGTGAAGGCCCCCATCTGCCGGTCGAAGGTGCTCCCCGCGATGATGCATTCGCCGCAGAGGTTGACCAGTTCATCCATCCGGGCCATGTCCACCCGCAGGGTCCGCCCGGGCCGATGGAGCACCATGGCGGTGGCCGGAGGCGCGTCCACCGCGGTCGGGTCCCCGGGGGGCGGATCACTGCCCGCCACCGCATCCGCCGACATCTCGGCATAGATCGCCCGCATCCCGTCGATCCGGCGGGAAAAATCGCTGTCCGGGGAGGCCACGATGGCTTCCAGCAGGTCCGCGGAGTCGATGAGAACCGACACCGCTTCGGGCGTGATCTCGTCGGCCGTTTCATAGAGCCAGTCCAGGAGATCCTCGAAGGAATGCGCGAAATCGGCGACGGGAAAAAGCCCGGTCACCCCGGCCGCGCCCTTCAGGGTGTGGACCGACCGACGAATCCGTCCGAGGATTTTCTCCTCTTCCGTCCCCTTGGGCATGGGCGCCGTGACCCACGCCGCCAGCTCATCCAGGGAGCGGCCGAGTTCCTGCAAGTGCTCGTCCGCCTCCTCGAAAAAACTCTCCACCAGTTCCGCGTCGGAACTCTCCGGGGGAACGGCCCTGTATCGCGGCCCCGTCGGCCCGTCGGCTTCCGGCCCCTCCCATGGCAACGCCAGGGGGCCGTCGTCCGACGCCGGTTCCGCGGCCATGAGGGCGTCGACATCCAGCAGCGGATCGTCTTCCGCCCCGGGGGCTTTTCCATCGGCCGCATCGGCTCGGGGGAGGTTCCCGCCCTCCCGCTCCGGCACCTGCTCCAGGAGCGCCTCCCCCTGCCGGCCGTCGCCTTTGCAGAGCGGCCCGAAA
The DNA here is from genome assembly GCA_964409085.1 of uncultured Desulfobacteraceae bacterium. Classification (GTDB taxonomy): domain Bacteria; phylum Desulfobacterota; class Desulfobacteria; order Desulfobacterales; family JAABSP01; genus JAABTD01. Next base: position 40,409 of record CAYPCE010000010.1, read on the forward strand.
TCGGCCAGGGTCTCGGCCAGAAGGGAGCGCCCGTCGACACCGGCCCCCTGAAAATCCCGGCAGTAGATCTCGAAACGGTCGATGGTTCCGGCCATGGCCCCGTGCATGGCCTCATCCATGGGACGCCGCCCCTCCAAGACCGCCTCCACGGCGTCTTCCATCTGAAGGGCGATATGGCTCAACCCCGCCATCTCCAGCATGGCGGAAGCCCCTTTGATGGTATGCACCATACGGTGGACCTCCTCCAGCGCCGCGCGCTGTTCCGGATCATCCCGGAAAGCGGCGATCCCGTCCCGCAGGGGGCCGAGATATCCGGCCACCTCTTCAATGTATCCCCGGACGATTTCATCGGAGGGCGTTCTCGGCATGAACGGCGTTCCCCTATTCGTTCCTGAAGGCGGTCATGCGGGACGAGGTCATCAACGCCTCCACATCCAGCAGATTCAACAGACGGTGCTCCCCGTCCAGCCCGGCGGCCTCGGGGGGCAGGACCCCCTCGATGTAATCCGACAGGGACGCTTCCGGGTCCCCTTCCCGGTAGGGGCTGGGGCGGATGGGCGTTCGCCGGTCGAGGTGAAACAATCCCAATACCCGGTCGACCGCCAACCCGGCGGTGATGTCGGCATGGTGGACCCGGATGAGCATCTTCGACCGGCCCCGGCGATCTCCGGCCGTCGGCAGCCCCAGAAAGGCCCCCAGATCGATCACGGAGACGATGTCCCCCCGGACATTGGTCACCCCGAGGACCCAGCCGGGAAGGTTGGGCAGCGGGGTCGGCCGCTGGAGCTGGCCGATTTCCGTCGATGCCGCCATGGGGATGGCCAGCAGCAGATGGGCCAGCGTGAACCGGATATACGGCTCGATGGGCCGGCCCGCGGCCTCTCCGTTTTCCCGGACATGGGAATCCGCTCCCGCCTGGGCCAGCCCGGCACTCTCCCGGTCGATCTCGTCGACCAGTTCCGAGAGGGACGGCATAGGGTCGGTTGACGCCATGGGATTACAGCACCCCGGCCACGGCATCCAGGATCTGGGCACCGGTAAAGGGCTTGGTCACATACGCGTCGGCCCCCTGTTTCCGTCCCCAGTAGATGTCGCTTTCCTGGTCCTTGCTGCTCAGCAGGACCACCTTGATGTCCTTGAGGTCGTCGGATTTCTTGATCTGACGGCAGACCTGAAAGCCGTTGATCTTGGGCATCACGACATCGAGGATGATCACCGACGGGCCCTCGGACCGGGCTTTTTCCAAAGCCTCCTGGCCGTCCATGGCCGTGATCACTTCATATCCCTCGGCGATGAACGGCTCGCTGGCCAGTTTCAAGTGGGTGGGGCTGTCGTCGACCACCAGCAGTTTCATCTTGCCCATGGCCTCTCCCTCTCCTGTTCATAGATATTTTTCAACGGTCTCCACCAATTCTTTCGGGTCGAAGGGCTTGGTCACATAGGCCGTGGACCCGGCCCGCCGCCCTTTCCATTTGTTCAGCACGCCATCCTTGCTGGTGAGCAGGATCACCGGAATCTCCCTGAACGGTTCCTGCTTTTTGATGATGTCCAGCACCGCGTACCCGTCCATACCGGGCAAAACGATGTCCAGCAGAACGAGGTGGGGGGGCCGGTCGTTGAGCCGGCTGAGGGCCTCCAACCCATCCCGCGCTTCGATGACCTCGTACCCCTGCTGTCTCAGGGTGATGGCGATCACCTGCCGGGTGGTGCGGCTGTCCTCGACCACCAGAATCCGCTTGCAGGGGCTCTCCCGGTCCGCGTTCGCCTCCTTGGGGGGATGGCCCTGTTCCGGATCCGTCCCTTCCGGATCCCGCGACGCCATGTGGGCCAGGAGGCGGCGGAGCTGATAGGCGAAAACTTTCCGCTCCGGGTCCAGGTTGACCAGCTTGTGAAACAACGACAGGGCCTCGTCCCAGTGGCCGGCATTGAGGTGGGCCATGCTCAGGTAGTAATAGGCGGTAAGGTTCCGCTCCCGGGCGACGACCCGGGTATAGCGCTCGATGGCGGATTGCAAGACCTGGGGATCGGCCTTCTCCTGGGCGGCAAAGAGGGCGGGTTGAACCGACAAATGGAACCGACAGATGTCGCACCGGACCAGCCGGGTGGGGATGGGGGCCCAGCAGAAGGGGCAGCGGCGGACCGATTCCCCCTCCAGCGCCGGTTTGGCCTGTTTGAACCGCGCGGTCTCCTCCCGGATGTGTGGGGCCTGCGGCGCCAGTTTGGCGGCATTGTTCAGGGCCGCCTCGATGGAGTGGGGATTGACGATGATCCGGGAATACCAGAACCAGGCATCGGCACACCGGGGGGTTTTCTTGATAAATTCGGTCAGGGTCCGGTGGGCCGCCTTGAAATGATGGGCCTCGGCCAAAGCAATCGCCTTGGGCAGGGCCTCTTCTGTTCCGGGGGCCTTGCAAACCTCGTCCTTGCGGTGGGAGGACTCGAGGAGCAGGCGCATCAGGGGCACCCGGATGGTCCGTTCCCGGGATCGAAGCCCCTGCATTTCGATCTGGGGGTCGGGCCAGCGGAGAATCTCGTGGGCTGCGTCTGTCCCTTTCAGCGCCTCCGTATTGGCGTCGATGAGGTTCCCTTTCTGGATGTGAAGATACCCGACCCGCCCCTGGGAGGCGATCCGGAGGGTGAGGGTCTTTTCCTCCACCTGGACGGCCTGAAGAAAATTGGCCAGCGTAAATCCGTGGATAAACCCCTTGGAATCCCCGTTGAGCGCATCGGCGATTTTATCCCGCAACGCTTCGATCTCAAAGGGCTTTTCGATATAATCGTACACCCCTTTTCGCCGGAGTTGCCGGGCCATCTCCGGCGACCCGTACCCGGTCATCACGATCACCGGGATGTCCCGGTGGCGCCCGTTCATACGGGTCAGCAGCGCATATCCGTCCATCACCGGCATTTTGAGATCCGTCAGCACGAGATCCACCGCTTCCGTCCGGATAATCTCCAGGGCCTCCTCTCCGTTCTGGGCGGTCCTGACGGCATAGGCCGCCGCATCCCCCTTCAGGGCCTCTTCAGCCAGCCGGAGAATCATCCGGTCGTCATCTACGACGAGGATCGTCTTCAAATTATGGGCTCCGGTGCCCCATGGGGTGCACTTCTTTCTTGCAGCCGGGGATGGATGATCAAGACCCCCACCATCGGCGGATGGCATGCCGGGTCGGTGCCTTCGGAAACAGATAATTATCTTTGCATGTTATATAGAGTTTGCTAAATGGAGTCAAGAGAATAGCGGGATGGCGGCAGCGCCCGCCCGGGGAAACGGGGGTGGGAGGCGAAGGGGCGATTCGATGGGCGCCCCCCGCCGGTGACCTTCTTATCGCAACCGCCGGATCACATCCTCGGACAGCTCGTTGTCGTCGGATTTGAAGATGGGGATCAATTCTTCGGCCATGTCCTGAATGGATTTGATTTTTTTGTCCCGCATGATGCGTTGGATCTTCTCCACCCCTTCTTCGATCAGCCGCAATCCCTCGGCGATTTCCATGACATCCTGTCTTTCCATGAGGTCTCCTTTCCGTTGGGTTTCGCCCGATCCGCCGGGCCGTTGACCGGTTCAGGCTCTCGTCAGATCGACGTGACCGCCAGTGGCGCGGCATCCAGGCGTTCGTTGGCGGCCGAAAGCTTTTCCGTGCTGGAAATCACGGCCACGGCCGCCCGGTTTTCCGGTGTGAAATACTGTTCCGCCGCCGCCATCACCGCCTCCCGGTCCAGGGCCAGCAACCGCTCCTTATACCGTTTCCGCTCCGCATCGGTCAGGGCCAGCAGGCGGCGGTAAAAGGCCTTGCGGGATGCCGGACCCGGCGGATCGGGTTTGTCGATATCGGAACAGACCTGGAGAATCGCCTCCTTGACGTCTTCCTGGGTAAACCGGCCCGACCGGATGAATGCCGCAGCGCCATCGTACACGGCCAGGGTGTTGGCGATATGGGGGTCGCGGTAGGATCCGAAGCTGAACAAGCCGTCTTCCGGGTTGTAGATGGAAAACCCGCCGTAGGCGCCCCCCTTTTCCCGGATCTCCCGGTGGATGTAGAGGGACCGGAGCAGCTTCCCGATCACCGCCAGGGCCGGGGCGTGGACCCCGTCCATGCGGACCGTCGCCAGGGTCTTGGCCACAAACGAGACCGCCGTGGAGGTGGCCCATCCCTCCCGCGGCAGCCCCTCCCCCACCGCCACATCCGGTGGCCGGAACCCGGGTTCGGTTTCGGAGTGGAGCCCCTCCAGGAGGGCGGCGGCGGCATTCACGGAGGGTTGCAGGACATCGGTTTCGCCAATGAGGGCCAGGCGGAGGTTGGGTCGGGAAAAGAGATGTTTTCCAATGGCGATCAGATCCGACGATACCCGTTCGATGCCGGAGGCCGACAGATCTTCGGTCACCCCTTTGATGGTCGTCAACTGATGGACCCCGTTCCAGATCTCGTTGAGGGCATGGGTGGGGGAGAAGTTGCGGGATGACAGCCCGATGGCCAGTCGGTGCCCGTTGTGGACAATCATCGATTCCATCCCGGCCCGGAACTCCATCAACAGGCTCTTGAGCCGCTTGGGATCGCTGAGATCGTGTTCGCAAATCAGTTCCCGGATAAGGGAAAACATCTTTTCCACGTTCCGGGCCAGGCATTTGCCGTTGAACGTCACGAACGGCAGCGCGTTGCCGTCGGGGTCGAACCGGGTCCGGGAATGGGCCGCCACCCCCAGCCCACCGGTATAAAGGGCGATTTCCCGGGCCATTTCCGTGTAGTCCCGCAGCGAGGTTCCGATGCGGGTCAGGGCATAACAGAAAAACGGGACCATGGGCAGGAGCCGCCGGTCCAGCCCCCCGGCCCCGGCGGCGGCGGTGAAGTAGAAGATCCCGGACGTGGGCTGCTCGTACAGGGTGGTGTTCATCCCGTCGTAGATGGCGGTTTCGGTGACCGACGGCACATCGGCCGGGATGTCCGACAGGGCCAGGGTCGGCAGCACCGACAGGTCTTCCTCGGACGACTGGAGGTCCGCCAGGGCCGCTGCATCCGCCTCGATCTCCCGCACCTCTTCGGGCGCCAGGCCCGCCTTGATCCGGTCCAGCTCGGCACGCACCCGCTCGTTCTCCCGCCGCTCCAGGGTCTGATCCGGTACCAGCTGGAACCGCACCCGGTGCGGGTTGTCGAGGAAATGGGTCCGGATCCGCTCTTCGAAAAAGCCGTCCGCTTCCAGGCGTGCCCGGATCTCCCGGAGGTCCTGGTCGAACCGGAGGACCCGGACCGGATCACCGCCATGAAACCACGGCCCGCAGAAAGACAGGAACAGCTTGAGACCGTACGGGTACGGGGTGTTGGTGATCTCCTTCCGGTGGAACTCGGTCTGGTGAATGGCCGATTCGATGAGGCGGGGATCGATGCCGTTTCGGGCCAGGTCCGAGAGGGTGTCCAGAACAATCCCGGTGATCCGGTCGCTGTCGGCCAGCTTCACATCTTTGAGGCCGCAGGCGAACATCGTGTCCCGGTGATCCGGTACAAACCCTGTCCCGTCGGAAAGGGATGAACCGAGATCCGATTCGATGAGGGCCTTGCGCAGCGGTGCCGCGGCATTGCCCAGCAGAATCCCCTCCATCAGTTCAAGGGCCAGGACTTCAAAAGCGTCCTGGATGTCGGCGGTCAGCCACGCCATGCAGACCTGGTTCTTTTTTTCCGGGTCCTCGTTCTCTGCCAGCGGATAGGGGACAGTGACCGTTTTGGGTTCTTCCCACCGCGGCTGGGGGGGGACCACCGTGCCCGGGTCGATGGGGCTGAAATGGCGGAGGATCTTTTCCTGGATCACCGACAGATGGGCCTCGAGGGGCAGGTTGCCGTAGGTGTAGAAAAACGCGTTGCTGGGATGGTAGTGGATCCCGTGGAAGTGCCGCAATCCCTCGTAGGTCAGGGTGGGAATGAGCGCCGGCTCCCCTCCGGAATTGTTGCCGTAGGTGGTATCCGGGTACAGCGCGGACATCAGGCCACGGCCCAGCACCTGGTCCGGCGAGGACATGGCGCCTTTCATCTCATTGTAGACGACGCCTTTGTAAACCAACTGGAAATCCCCGTTCCCCGATGGCTCCGTTTCGAGGCGGTGCCCCTCCTGCCGGAAGCTGAGCCGGTCCAGCCGGGGGTAAAAGGCCGCGT
>CAYPCE010000011.1:0-43744 GCA_964409085.1 uncultured Desulfobacteraceae bacterium
CACATCATGATCCTGGGCGTCGGGTGCATCCTTTATTCGGACGAAGGGTTCGGGGTCCGGGTCGTGGAACGCCTGATGGAACGGTACGAATTCCCGGATAACGTCTCTCTCGTGGACGGCGGCGTGCTGGGGGTGAACCTCCTGGGGGTCATCAGCGACGCCGACCGGCTCATCGTGGTGGATGTCATCCGGAACAACGGCGCGCCCGGCGACCGGTATCGTCTGGAAGGGGAGGCCATCCCGGCCCGGGTCCGGGCCAAGAACTCCCTCCATCAGGTGGACCTGCTGGAGGCCCTGACCCTCTGCCAGGCCCTGGACAAAGTGCCCGAAACCGTCATCATCGGTGTGGAGCCGGCGGATATCGAAACCCTCAGCATTCACCTCACCCCGGCCATCGAGGAACAGACCGAGCCCGTCATCGACGCTGTCCTGGCGGAACTCGATCACCTCGGGGTCGGGTATCGGAAAAGGGAAACCCCCATTCATGTGTCTTGCCATTCCTTCCAAAATCATCGAGATTAAGGACAATCAGACGGCCACCGTGGATGTGGCAGGGGCGCGGCGGGAAATCAGCCTGATGCTCATCGAGGATCCCCAGATCGGGGACTACGTGATCGTCCACGCCGGCTTCGCCATCCACAAGATCGACGAAACCGCCGCCATGGAATCCCTCGAACTGTTGCGCCAGGCCGCCGAGATGGCATCGGACATGGACGGTGGGCCGCGGGAGTAGCCCTGCCCCGGTTGCCCCGCTGCCGGCGGACCGCCCGATCGCCCGGCGGATCGCCATTAACGGCATCGTCCAGGGGGTCGGATTCCGGCCTTTTGTTTACGGCCTGGCCGCCGCCCATGGCATCGGCGGCAGCGTGGCCAACACGTCCGCCGGGGTAACCATCCACGCCGAGGGCGCCCCCGCCGCCCTCGACGCCTTCCACCGCGATCTGTCCGAAAAGGCCCCGCCGCTGTCCCAGATCCTCGACATGGCCGTCGAACCGGCCGCCTTCGAGGGCCGGACCCATTTCGCCATCGTCGCAAGCGCGCCCGGCGCCGACCGCGCCACCCTCATCTCTCCGGACGTCTCGGTCTGCAAGGACTGCCTCCGGGAAATGGTCGACCCGTCCGACCGGCGATTCGGCTACCCCTTCATCAACTGCACCAACTGCGGGCCCCGCTACACCATCATCATGGACATCCCCTACGACCGCCCCTTGACGGCCATGAAGGATTTCCGGATGTGCCCGCAATGTCAGGCCGAATATGACGACCCGTCGGACCGCCGTTTCCACGCCCAGCCCAACGCCTGTCCGGCGTGCGGCCCCCACGTGTGGCTATCCGACGCGTCGGGCAATCCCCTGGATGTCGCCGACCCCATCGAACGCACTGTCTCCCTCCTCAAGGCCGGCCGCATCCTCGCCATCAAAGGGCTGGGCGGCTTCCATCTGGCGGCAAACGCCGAAAACCCCGCGGCCGTCCGTCGGCTGAGAGAGCGGAAGCACCGGGAGGAGAAGCCTTTCGCCCTCATGTCCCCGGATTTGGAGACCATCCGGCGCTTCGCCGAGGTGTCCGATGCCGAAGCGGATCTGCTCGCCTCCCCCCGGCGGCCCATCGTCCTCCTGAAAAAACGGTCACACCACTCGGTGGCCGGCGCCGTAGCCCCCCGGAACCGGTTTTTCGGCGTCATGCTTCCCTACACACCACTCCATTACCGGCTGTTTCATCCCCTAAGCGGCGCACCCTCTCCCTTTACCGCCCTGGTCATGACCAGCGGCAACCGGAGCAGCGAACCCATCGCCATCGACAACGGGGAAGCCCTTCAACGGTTATCCCCCCTCGCCGATGCGTTTCTGCTCCACAATCGGGACATCTACCTCAGAAGCGACGATGCCATCGTCCGTCACGCCGCCGGTGCGGTCCGCCCCCTGCGCCGGTCCCGGGGATATGCGCCGGCGCCCGTCCTCCTCAACCACAAGGTGCCTCCGATTCTGGCCTGTGGGGCCGAACTGAAAAATACGGTCTGTCTGACCAAGGGGAAAATGGCCTTCCTCAGCCAGCACGTCGGCGACCTGGAAAACCTCCCGGCGTACGAGTTTTTTACCCAGACCATCGACCACCTTCAGCGGATCCTCGACATCCGTCCGGAGGCCATTGCCCATGACCTCCATCCCGATTACCTGAGCACCCGGTATGCGATGGAACGGACGGACCTGCCCCGCATACCGGTCCAGCATCACCACGCCCATATCGTCGCCTGCATGGCAGAACACGGCATCGACGGACCGGTCATCGGCCTGGCGTTCGACGGGACCGGCTACGGGCCCGACGGCACGATCTGGGGCGGCGAAATCCTCGTGGCCGACGCCCGCGGATTCCACCGCATCGCCCACCTGGCACCCGTCCCCATGCCGGGGGCCGCCGCCGCCATCAACGAGCCCTGGCGCATGGCCCTGGCGTACCTGTACGATGCCTTTGGGAAAGATCTCCATCATCTGGACATCCCTTTCCTCCAAAACCTCTCCCGCAAACAAATCGACGTGATCTGCGGCATGAGCGACAAGGGGGTCAACACCCCCCTCACCTCCAGCCTCGGCCGTCTGTTCGACGGCGTCGCGGCCCTGGTCGGTCTTCGAAACACGGTCACCTTTGAAGGCCAGGCCGCCATGGAACTGGAGATGGTGGCCGAAGGCGTCCCGCATCGCCTGTATGAATTTTCCTGGGAAAAGAATGCCGATAAGAAAGGACCACCCACAGAAGAATGCTATCGGATCGCAACGTCCCCTCTAATCAGAGGGATCGTTCAGGACCTGACAGAAGGCCTTGCGCCTTCGGAAATCAGCGCCCGGTTCCACGCCACGATGCTCCGGATGGTCTCTGACTTGACCGCCTTTCTTTCGAAGGAATTCGGCCTGAACCGAACCGTCCTCAGCGGCGGCGTATTTCAAAACGTCCTCCTGCTCTCAGAACTGAGCCGGGAACTGACCCAGCGCGGATTCGAAGTGTTCAGTCACTCCCAGATCCCGACCAATGACGGGGGCATCGTGCTGGGACAGGCCATGGTTGCCGCGGCCCAAATCAAGACCGCTTCATAACGTTTTAAGCGGCGAAACCCGCAGGCATAAGAGTTGAAAAAAACCAATCACTGCGATATATGGGTTCTATGGATTTAAACAAAGCGGATCTTGTATTCGAATGGGACAGAAACAAAGCGGAAAGGAACATCAGAAAGCATAAAATTCCTTTTGAAGAGGCCAAAACCGTCTTCAATGATCCGTTTCTGATTACTTTTCAAGACGAATTCCACTCCACGGAAGAAGATCGCTGCATCAGCATCGGCCGATCCGCCAGCAACCGGGCATTGCTCGTTGTCCATACTGAACAAATGGAAACCGAAAAAACGACGATTCGCATCATCAGTTGCCGGAAAACAACATCGACGGAGCGTAAGATTTATGAAGAAAAACAATAAAAAGCTCACAATAGACGATGACGAAATGCTGCCGGAATATGACTTTTCAGGTAAGAAGGGGGTCAGAGGAAAGTATTATAAAGCCTATCGATCCGGGCACACGGTTAAGGTACGTGAGGAGGATGGCTCGGTGAGCGTTCAGTATTTCAGGCCGGAAGACGGTTCGGTGATGCTCGATCCGGATGTACGGGAGTATTTCCCGGATTCGGAAACGGTCAATGCGACCTTGCGTTCCCTTATATCCCTCATCCCGGACAAGCCCGCCAGATAACGCTCTTTACATCTGTCCCCTCAACTTCGCCCACAGGATCCCCAAATATTCATAGACGGCCCGTTCCGCCTTGTGCAGGACCATGGCGTCCGGGAAAAAATCGCCGGGGGTGACGCCGGGGGCATCTTTGCAGAGATGGCCGGTGGGAAACGGGATGGGGTTGGCGCCCTGTTTTCGGAACAGGTGAACGGCCCGGTACATGTGGGAGGCGGAGGTGATGAGGAGGAAGGGAGCGGTTCCCACCAGGTCTTTCACGTACCGGGCTTCGTCTTTGGTGTCTTTGGGTTCGGAAAAGAGGTGGATATCGGCCTCCGGTATTCCGATGGCCATCGCCAGTTTGCCCATGGGTCCGGCGATGCCTTTCCCCGTAAAGATCAGCTCGGCTCCCTTGATGGCATGGTAGATCCGGATCCCTTCCAGAAACCGGGTCCGCGAGGCGCTGCCCAGCTGGCTGATGATGGGGAACCGGGTGTCCAGCACCCGTCCGCCGCCGAGAACGAGGATGTAATGGATATCCGGCAGGGTCTGGGGGGCTTTGTACCGGGCCTCCAGTGGGCGCAGCATGAGGGTGGCGACCGCATCGCAGCTGAACACGAAGATGAGGCCGAGGCTGGCGGTGACCAGGATCTTGCCGGTATGCTGGCGGGCGGTGCCCCACAGGAGGATCAGGCCCGCCAGCCCGAGGAGCAGGCACAGGGGCAGGGGCGACAGCAGCGCACCCATCACCTTTTTGAACAGGAACATGACTTACTCCGGGGTCGCCGGGGGAACCCCTTCGCCGGCGGGGATGGTGAAATAAAAGCGGCTGCCGTGACCGGGGGTGCTCTCCACCCCGATGACGCCGCCATGGGCTTCGACGATTTTTTTGCAGATGGCCAGGCCGAGGCCGTGCCCCTTTTTCCCGCACGACCCGATCCGCTCGGTGGCGAAGAGGTTGAAAAGCGTTGGGGCCCCGTCCTCGGGGATGCCCGGTCCCTGGTCCTGGACGGCCACCACGAGGCCGGCATCGGTTCGGGCCGCTTCCAGGGTGACGGTAGTCTGCGGCCCGGAAAATTTGAGGGCGTTGCCCACCAGGTTGTTGAGCACCTGGCGCAGGCACCCCGGATCGTAGCGGACCCATGGGAGACCGGCCGGGAGGCGGGCCGCCAGCCGGATATCGCGGGCTTCCGCCTGAAGCCGGTTAAACCGGATCGTTTCCCGGATGGCGGTGTCCACATCCAGCGGCTCGGGTTTGATATGGAGCTGGCCCCGCGCAATCTTGGTCACGTCGAGGTAGTTGTCCAGGAGCCCGACCATCTGTTGGCCCATGGACTGGGCCATCCGGAACATCTCGTGGAGATCGGAGTCGGCCTGGATAGGGGGCGCTTCGATCATCATCCCCACCAGCCCCAGGATGCTGGCCAGGGGGCTGCGTAGATCGTGGGCCGCAATGCCCAGAAATTCGTCCTTCTGCCGGTTGAGGGCTTCCAGTTCCCGATTGGCGGCCTCCAGTTCGGCGGTGCGTTCCCGGACCCGCGCTTCGAGGACCTCGTTGGACCGCTGTAGGTCGAGGAACAGATGCCGGTTGTATTGGATCAGCTCGTGATAGGCAAATGCCTGTTCCACGATGGTGTCCAGCTCGGCGGGGTCCCAGGGTTTGGTGATGTACCGGAACACGTTGCCGTCGTTGATGGCGGCGATGACCGCCTGGAGGTCGGCGTATCCGGTGAGGATGAGGCGGACGGCGTCGGGGTATTCCTGTTTGACGCTCCGGTAGAACTCGGTGCCGGACATTCCCGGCATCCGCTGGTCGGAGATGATCACCTGCACCGGTTGGCGGGCCATGATCTCATGGGCCTCGGCGGCGCTGTGGGCCGTCAGCACGGTGTAGTGGCGCCGGAACTGGCGTCTCAGCGCGGTGACGATCTCGGGCTCGTCGTCGATGACCAGGAGATGCCGTTCGTTGGGTTGGGGTAAAGCGTCGGTCATGGTCGTATTTCCACGGGCAGGTCAATGGTGAAGACCGCCCCCTGGCCGTGGGGGGAATCGGCCTGGATCTCGCCGCCATGTTTGTCCCGGATGATCTTGTAGGCGATGCTCAAGCCCAGGCCGGTGCCCTGCCCCACGGGTTTGGTGGTGAAAAAAGGGTTGAAGATCGACCCCAGGGCGTCGGAGGGGATGCCGGGGCCGGTATCGGCGAAGGTGAGCTGGACCCGGCCGGCCGCCGCTGTCGCCCCGATGGTGAGGGTGCCGCCGCCGTCCATGGCCTGGGCCGCGTTGACGATGAGGTTGAGAAAGACCTGGTTGAGGAGGGCCGGGTAACACTCCAGCTCGATGGCCGGGTCCACGTCCACGGTGGTCTCGACACCCCGTTTCCGGAGTTCGGGGGCGGCCAGGGCCAGGGTGCTGTCGAGGTTGTCCCGCAGGGAGACCCGTTTGCGCTCGGCTTCGTCCAGACGGGAAAAATTGCGCAGGTCCGTGACGATCTGTTTGACCCGGTCCAGCCCGCCGATGGTGGCGGTGTGGAGATCTTCCATGTCGCCGATGATGAAGTCGATGTCGTGGTCGTCCCGGATCCGGGCCTTGTGGTCAGCCATGTCCGGGTCGCCGGCGGTGTCGATGAGCGCTTCCAGTTCGCCGTATCCGTCCGCAAGGTCGGTGATGGCGGTCTTGAGGCTGTGGACGTTGCTCGCTACATAGGCCAGGGGGTTGTTGATCTCGTGGGCCACGCCGGCCACGAGCTGGCCCAGGGCATTCATCTTTTCGGACTGGATCAACATGGCCTGGGTCTCTTTGAGTTCGGTCAGGGTCGCCTCCAGCCGGCGCTTTTCCTGGATGACCTTCCGCTGGAGGTTGTTGATCTCGCGGTTGTAGTCCGTCAACTGCCGGTTGAGCCGGTCGAGTTCCATGGCGTCGAATTCGGCGGCCACCAGCAGGGCCGACGGTTCCCGCCAGACGCTGGCCATCACGGTGCGGCTGACCGCCTTTCGGTCGCCGAAGGTCATGAGGCCGGTGAAGACCGGGGCCTCGGCCGGGGAATGGGCGGCGAGCGTGGTGAAAAGGGGGTTCACGAAGGCGTCCGTGGGGGACCCGTCCGCGGGGGCGGCCGCAAGGAGATGGGCCATGCCGGTGTTGAGGTAATGAGGGGTGCCGGCGGGGTCAAAGCGGCCGACGGCCAGGGCCTGGCTGTCGTGGCAGAACCGGCGGAGCCGGGGGTCCCAATCGGCCGGGGGTGCGCTGGCGGTCGGCCGCGTCACGGGGACGGGACCTCCGGTGCCATGGCGGGGTCCTGGGACAGGAAGGTGAAGGCCGGGATGTGGACGATGAACCAGTCGTAGAGGGGGGCGATGGCCGCCACGCTGTCGGGGGAGAGGACGGCGGTCATGGCGTCGAGCCAGGCATTGAGCTGGGCGGCCCAATAATTGTCGCTGAACCCCCGGGACCGGTAGGCCCGGAACACCCAAAGCACGGTCTCCACGAGCACCTGGGGGTCGAAATCCGTGAGGATCGACCGGACGAACCGGGCGTGGTTGGCGTGGTTGTCGCGCATCATGTCCCGGTTTTCCTCGCCCACCAGCCCCTCGAAATCGAGGCGCTCTTCCAGGCGCCGGTTGACGTCGGCCACCAACCGGTCCCGCTGGCGTTCGTATTCGGCCACGGCCTCGGCCGGGGGTTGGGGGATTTCCATGGCGGTGCGGATGAGGCGGTCTTTGATCACAGGGGGTCTCCTTTCCGTGGATCGATGGGGGCAAAGGCGGCGATGGTGCGTTCCAGGGTCGCCAGGGAGTCGATGTAGATTAGGTTGGGTTCGCCGGCCAGGGCTTGGCGACCGCCGTGGCGGAACCCTTGGCCACCCACGAAAACGGTCGGGTCGCCGGTTTGATCCCGCAGCCCGTGGATTGTCCGCCGCAGGGCATCGAGGTGAAAATAAAGGCTCATGGACAGTCCCACAACGTCGGGGTCGAGGTCCCGCACGACGCGGACCAGTTCGCCGGCGGGGATGTCGGCGCCCAGGTAGTAGCTGTCCCAGCCGTGCATCTCGAAGACATCGGCGACCATCTTGCCGCCCACCTGGTGGAGTTCATCGGTGACGCTGGCGATGACCGCCGTTCGGCCCGTGCGGTCCGGGGAAACGATGCGGTCGTAGAGGGTGTTCATGAGCCCTTCGGTGATGGCGGTGGCCATGTGCTCGGTGGCCACGGAGATCCGGTTGGCCTCCCAAAGGTCACCCACCTCGTAGAGCGCCCGCTGGAAGAGGCCTTCGTAGAGGTCCCGGATGCCGGGGCGGCGCTGGATCTGCGCATCGACGGTGGCGGCGCACCGGCGCCGGTCGCCCGCCAGCAGGGCGGCCAGGAATTCCCGGTAAATGGATTCGGTTACGCCGTGGTCGGGGGACGGATCGGGCATGGGGTGTCTCCTCAGTTCAACAGTCCCGGCAGGTAGGTGACGATGCCCGGCACCAGCAGAAGCACGACGATGCAGAGGATGTAGGCGGGCAGAAAATAGGTCACCCCCCGGAAGACCTGGTCCAGGGGCACGTCCCCGGCCATGCCGCCCACCACGTAGGTGGTGGCGCCCACGGGCGGGGTGACGGCCCCCAGGGTGGTGATGACGGTGATGGTGACGGCGAACCAGAGGGGGTCGTACCCGAGGTTCACGGCCACGGGAAAAAAGATGGGCAGGGTGATGAGCAGCAGGGCCAGGGCGTCCATGACGGCGCCGCCGAGGATGTAGATAACGAAGATGATGGCCATGATCACGAGATCCGGCACGGGGAGCCCGGCGACCCAGGCGGCGATGTCGTAGGGAATGCGGGTGATCGCCAGAAACCGGCCGAAGATGACGGCACCGGCCACGATGGTGATGACCATGCAAGAGACCCGGAGGGTGTCCGCCACGCTGGCCATAAACCCTTTGAGGGTGAGTCGGCCCTGGAGAAACGACAGGGCCAGGATGAGCCCGGACCCGGCGGCGCCGGCTTCGGTAGGAGTAAAGACCCCGAAATAGAGGCCGAGCATGACCAGGAGAAAGAGGGCCAGCATTTCAATGGCGCCCCGCAGGGACCGGAGTTTTTCCGGGAGGTCGGCTCGGGGCCCCACGGGTCCCCAGTCGGGATGACGGCGGCACACGGCCCAGACGGTGAGCAGGAGCAGGAGGGCCAGGGTGGCACCCGCCCCGATGCCGCCGTAAAAGAGCCGGGCGATGGATTGTTCAGTGGACAGGCCGATAACGATGAGCACGACGCTGGGGGGGATGACCACCCCGAGGGTGGCGCCGCAGGCCACGGCCCCGGTGCTGAGCTGGGGGTGGTAGCCGTATTTGCGCATTTCGGGAAGGGCCACGGTGGTCATGGTGGCGGCGGTGGCGGCGTTGGAGCCGCAGATGGCAGAAAAAGCGGCGCAGGCCAGGACGGTGGCCATGGCGATGCCGCCCCGGATGTGGCCCACCCACCGGTAGGCGGCCCGGTAGAGTTTCTCGTTGATGCCGGCGTAAAAGGCCACCTGCCCCATGAAGATGAACAGGGGAATGACGGTGAGGCCGTATTTGGAAAAGGTGGCCCAGAGGACGCCGCTGGCCATGTGGAGTCCGGCGGAGAGGGAAACCGCATAGCTGAACCCGCAGAACCCGACGATGCCCATGGCAAACCCCACGGGCATGCCCAGAAGGAAGAGAACGGCCAGCAGGGCCACGATGCCGAGAAGGCCCAGCAGGGCGGGGCTCATGGCCGGTCCTCCGGTTGCGGCCGGAAGAGGGCCAGGAGATCCGAGAAAAAAACCAGGGCCAGCCCGCCGCACCCCGCGGCCACGCCGTAGGTGAAGGGGTAGTAGATGATGCGCAGGGTTTCCGTGACTTCGCCGGTAGTCATGAGGGTGGTGGCCTTGACGCCGAGCTGCCAGGCGACAAAGCCGAAAAAAACCATGCAAATGAGATTGTTGAGGACGTGGAGCCATCGCCGGGCGCCGGGGGAAAAGGTCCGGACGAGGATATCCACGGCGATGTGGCCCCGGTGGATCTGGGTGTAGCCCAGGGCGAAGGACCCGGCCATGGCCCCGAAAAATCCCATGAGTTCAACGGCGCCGGGGATGGGGGTCCAGATCCACCGGAGCAGGATGTTGCCGCAGGTGAGGGCGATCATCGCCAGTAGAAAAACGCCGGCGATGCCCACGAGCGCCCGGTTGAGGCGGTGGACGAGGCGGTACACGCGGGTCGGTTCAGGGGGCATGGGCCGCGGTGAGCATCCGGATCTCCCGGACAATGGCCTGGGCCGGGAGGTTGGTTTGGTGATCGGCGATCCACCCGTCGATGATGGGGGTGAGCATGGCGTCCCATCGGCCTTTTTCTTCAGGGGAGAGATCGATGAATTCGACATTGTGGGTCGCTTTGGACCACTCGATGGCCTCCCGGACGTGGTCGTCCATGTAGGTGCCGGTCCACTCGGCCTGCTCCCGGGCCAGGTCGGTCATGACCTTCTGAACCGATTCGGGCAGGGCGTCCCACCGGGCCTTGTTCATGACCACGGCAAAGGGGTAGAGGACGGTGTCGGTGCGGGTGACGTACCGGCAGATCTCGGCGAATTTGAGGTCTTTCATGACTTCCAGGGAGGAAAAGACGCCTTGGACAACGCCCTTTTGAAGGGCAGCTGGAGTGGCGGACATGGGCATGCCCACCTGGTTGGCGCCCCAGGCCTTGAGGATCTGGGCGGCACCCCCAGAGGCCCGAAGGTCAAGGCCCTTAAGGTCGGCCATGGTCCGGACGGGCTTACGGGACATGATGTTGGCCGGGGCGGTGGTAAACAGGGTGAGCACTTTGACCTTGGCGAAGCTCTCGGGCCGAAATTTCTGGTAGAGGTCGAACAGGACAAGGCTGCCGGTGCGGGCGTCGGGGATCCCCAAGGGGAGGCTGGTGGCATTGGTGAGGACAAACCGGCCGGGTTGGTAGGCCATGCAGAGGCAGCCGATGTCGGCCTGGCCCGTGATGACGCCGTCCATCATGTCTTTGGCGCCCAGGAGGGTGCCGCCAGGGAATGTGTTGATCTGAACCGCGCCATCCGTTCGTTTCTCCACCTCCGCTTTCCACCGCTCCATCTGAACACAGGGGAAGGTGGGGGCCGGCGGAAAATTGGCATAGGTCAGCGTGACGGGACCGGCGGCCGCGGGCGGCACCAGAAGCCCCCCCAACAGACAGAGCGCAAAAAAAGCGGCGGCAGCCTTTTGGATCGTCGGAATCATGTTTCCTCCTTTCATGGGGGGGCGACCGTCGGTGTCCCCCGGGTCAACATTTGTTGTTGCGGTCGGCATGGAAAACGGTTTTGAGGTAGCCGAGGTATTCTTCGTCCCGGCACATCTGTTTCGACGGCGAATCGGAAATCTTGGCCACCGGGGTCCCCTGGCACTGGGTCATTTTGATGACGATCTGGATGGGCTTCTCCGAGATGTCATTGGTGAGGTTGGTGCCGATCCCGAAGGAGACCTTGATCCGGTCTTTGAAGTACCGGGCGATATCAATGGCTTTGGGAAAGGTGAGGCCGTCGCTGAAGACGGCCACCTTGGTCATGGGATCGATGCGGTGGCGCTGGTACTGGGCGATGAGCTTGTCGCCCCACAAAAAAGGGTCCCCGCTGTCCTGCCGGCAGCCGTCGAACAGCTTGGCGAAGTACATGTCGAAATCGCCCAGAAACGCGTTGAACCCCACCACGTCCGACAAGGCGATGCCCAGGTCCCCCCGATACTCCTGGGCCCAGTGCTCCAGGGCGAACTTCTGGCTGTTGGCCAGTTTGGGGCCGAGAGACTGGGCCGCCATGAGCCATTCATGAGCCATGGTACCGATGGGCGTGAGGTCGTGGGTTTTGGCGAACATGACGTTGCTGGTGCCCCGAAGATTATCAGAAAGCTCGCGCTTGAGGATACCGAGAATCTCATCCTGCCAGGCCTTGGAATAGCGGCGACGGGTGCCGAAATCGGAAAAGGCGAACCCCAGGGCTTCGGCTTGGGTCGCCTTGACGATACCGATCTTCTCCCGGAGCTTCCGGCGCCCCAGATCGTAATCGGGTTCCGGGCGCAGGTCGCGGAAATAACATTCGTTGATGATGGCCAATACCGGGACCTCGAACAGGATGGTATGGAGCCAGGGGCCGTGGATCCGCAGCGTGAATTGTCCGTTTTCCTCCGCGATGTGGATGAACTCACGGTTGAGTTGAAACAGCCGGAGAAACTGGACGAAATCTTCCTTGATAAAGCGGAGGGTGCGGAGGTAGTCGAGTTCTTCCCGCTGAAAGCGGAGGGTGCAGAGGTCGTCGATCTCCCGCCGGACCGTGTCGGCGACGGGCAGGAGATCGACGCCGGCATCCCGGCATTTGAACTCGTACTCCACGTCGGCCCAGGGAAACTGGTGGAGGACCCCCTGCATCATGGTCAGCTTGTAGAGGTCGGTATCCAGAAGAGACGTGATGATCATGGAACGCCTATCCCCTTATCGGGCCGCATCGATGCCCGTCGCCAGGGCGGACAGGGCATCGGCCGCCATGGCGCCTTTGTCGGCCAGCCCTTTTTCCAGGGCCGCCCGAACCGTGTCCGGCCCGCAGAAAAACCCGTCACCGATCCGGGACAGGGCGAACCCCAGCAGGACCAGGTTCATGGCCCGGGCATCCCCGAGGCGATCGGCCAACCCGTCGGCATCCACTTCGTACACCGGACCGGGCAGGACATGTTCGTAGGGCCGGTCCAGATTGACCACGGTCCACCCGCCGGTTTTCAGGTAGGTCCCGTGACCGCCGGCGACGTTCTCCGGCTTCAGGGCCAGCAGGCCATCCGCCCGCCCCCGCCGGATCAGGGGGCTGGAAAAATCACCCACTTTGAGGTGAGAGACCACGGTGCCGCCCCGCTGCGCCATACCGTGGGTTTCCGATGTAAACACCGGCAGATCCCGGATCATGGCGGCTTCGGCCAGGAGCTTGGTCACAAAGAGGACCCCCTGACCCCCGACGCCGCTGATCACGATCTGTTGTTGGATGGGGGATGGCATATATCGTGTTTCCTCATGGAGTGATTAGTGATTAGTGGGTTGTCATTAGTGGCTGGCCATACCCAATCACAAGCCACTATTCACTATCCACCAATTACAATTGACCCTTTGGGGCAGACGGAAATGCAGACGCCGCACCCGTTGCAAAGTACCCGGTCCAATCGGACGTGCTCCCCGACCTCATCCAGGGAAAGGGCCGGGCACTCGAAATGCGAAACGCAGTACCCGCAGCCGTCGCAATCGTCGGTGATCGCCACCCGGACGGGCGCACGGGCGGCCGCGCAGGGGCGGCGATCAATGAGACAGGGATGCCGGGAAATGACCACCGCCGGCCCGCCATCTTCCATGCGGGTGTAGGCCACGGCCCGCTTGAGCAGCGCGATGAAGTCGTCCAGGCCATAGGGGTCGGCGGTCTCACAAAAGGCCACGCCACAGCCCCGGACCAGGCCCTCGATGTCCAGCGCAGGCAACGGGGCGCCGTCCGCCCCGTAACCGGACGCGGGGGTGGGCTGATTACCGGTCATGGCCGTGGTCCGGTTGTCCAGGATCACCAGTACGAACCGGACCCTTTGGACCACCGCATCGACCAGGGCCGGCACCCCGGCATGGAAAAAGGTGGAATCGCCCATGGTGGCCACGATATCCGGCCGCTTCTCTTCCCCTTTATGGGCATGATGAAACCCGGCCGCCTGGCTGATGGCGGCGCCCATGCAGAGCACGGTGTCCACCGCCCCCAGGTTCAGCCCCAATGTATAACAGCCGATGTCGCTGGTGTAAATCCCCTTGGGGGCCGCCTTTTTGATGGCGAAAAAACTGGCCCGGTGAGGGCAGCCGGCACAGAGGGTGGGGCGGCGCCCGGGAGCGGCCGATACGGGGACCGATACCGCCGGCGTTCCGGCAAATTCCCCCAGGATCTCCCCGATCCGCTCGGGGAGCAGCTCCCCCACCCGGTCCACATGGCCCGTCCGTTTTCCCCGGACCTTGTATCGGTCCGCCATTTGCATCTCGATGACGCCCATGGTCTCTTCCACGACCAGGACCGCCTCATAATGATCCAGGACATGGGCGATGAACGCCTCATGGAGCGGAAAGGGCTGGTACACCTGGTAGGCCGGCACCGTCTCCCAGAGCCCCATTTCCCGCAGGACCTCCGGCAGGTGGGCCCCTGCCACGCCGGAAACCACCACCGCCTTCTTCCCGTTGGCCCCGTCATTGACAACGACCGGCGCCGTGGGCGCGTGGGCCGCGATCGCCGTCAGTTTCGCCTCCAGTTCCGTGTGGAGTCGGTACCGGAACTTCGGGGTGGCCGCCCATCGGGTCGGATCCTTGTCGAAGGCAACCGAACCCGTTCCATGGGGAATGGGGGCCAACGGCACATCCTGCCGCGCGTGGCAGACCCGGGTGGTGGGCCGGATCATGACGGGAATCCGAAACGACTCGGACAGGTCATAGGCAAGGCCCGTCATCGTCAGGGCCTGGGCCGGCGAGGCTGGATCGAGCACCGGAATCTTGGCCGTCATGGCCATGAGGCGGCTGTCCTGCTCGGTCTGGGAGGAGTGCGGACCGGGATCATCCGCGCTGATGACGATAAAACCGCCCTTCGTGCCCATATAGGCCGCACTCATGAGCGGGTCCGACGCGACGTTGAGCCCCACCTGCTTCATGGCCACCGCCGTCCGGAGACCCGACAGTGCCCCGGCATAGGCGATTTCAAGGGCCACCTTTTCGTTGACGGCCCACTGGACGTGCAGGTCCAGACCTGTCGCTGTTTTCAGGGCCGCCACCGAGGACAGGATCTCCGACGACGGGGTGCCGGGATAGGCGGTGGCCATTCGGCACCCGTTTTCCATCAGCCCCCGGGCGATGGCGGCGTTGCCCAGCATCAATTCCTTTTTCCGCACACATGCCTCCGTAAAACGCGATAAAAAAAGCCGAAACTTCGGTGAGAAGCCCCGGCTTTTGTCCCTTACCCAAGGCGGTGGGGTTTGTCAAGCGCTTACTCGAAGGCCCGCCCCGGATTCACGCCGATGGCCTTGAGGATTCTGGCCAGCGGGCAAAATCCTGTAAAGGCAGCCTGAAACAGATTGGCCCCCACAAAAGCCGTCAGAAAAAGCCAGTAGCCGGAATGGACCACCGCCAGCAGCACCGACACCAGCACCATGCCACCGGCAAAGGCCATTACCACACGATCGATGGTCATATGTCGCCCTCCTTGTCGGATCTAAATTGCAGGTAATGGGTGATAGGTTATAGGTTATAGGTTATAGGTCATAGGTAATGGGTTACGGGTTACGGGTTACGGATGATAGGGGTATGAGATTCAACCCATCGCCTATCACCTATCACCCATTACCTATCACCTAATCCTTTATAAACTTTGGTGGAAATGGTTCCCCGCGATTCGGTCGTCTCCCTTTGACGACCATTAGGGTGGCGGTGCCGTGGGCCAGGAGGGTTCCGGATGCGTCGGTTGCCTCGGCAACGGCATAGCAGATTTTCCCGCCCACGCGCTTGCTTTCCCCCCGACCCGTGATCCGTCCGCCGTCGGCGGGCGCCAGGTAGTTCAACCGGAGATCGACGGAGACCAGCCACGCCGACGGATCATCGATCTCGTAATAGACCGCCCAGAAAGCCACGGTATCGATCAGGGAGGCCAAAACTCCGCCGTGGACCACGCCCATGAGTTGGCGGTGCTTGTCCCCGATGTCGATCCCGATGACTGCGTATCCGACCCCGATGTCGACGGGTTCCATGGAGAGCAGGGCCGGGAAGGGAGAGGCGGCGATGGCCGCCATGACGGCCCGGACATGGTCCGGGTTCGGGCGTTTCTCCTCCATCTGCTCAGATGCGCCAGTAGTGGATATTGCGGGCGGCCGCCTCGGGAGGGGAGAACATGCCTTTGACGTCGACGAGCAGCGGCGACCGGCTTCCACAGAAGCCGGCGATGCCCGAGAGACCCATGCTTTTGTATTCCCGGTGCATCACGGCCAGCACCACGGCGTCCATCTCCCTGACGTCGTCCAGGCGGCGGAGCGAAATCCCCAGGTGGGTTCGGGCCTCTTCCGCGTCGGCCAGGGGGTCATGGGCAAAAACCTCGATGCCGTAATCCGCCAGTTCGTGGATAATGTCCACCACCCGGGTGTTCCGGAGATCGGGGACGTCCTCTTTGAAGGTGACCCCCAGGACCGCCACCCGGGCGCCGGCCACATGCTTGCCCATCCGGATCATCAGCTTGATGGTCTTCTCGGCGATGAACTTGCCCATGCCGTCGTTGATCCGCCGGCCGGCCAGGATCATCTCGGGATGGTAGCCCATGGATTCCGACTTGAACGTCAGATAGTAGGGGTCCACGCCGATGCAGTGCCCCCCCACCAGTCCGGGCTTGAAGGGCAGGAAGTTCCACTTGGTCCCGGCTGCCGCCAGCACCTCCCGGGTGTCGATCCCCATCCGGTCGAAGATCATGGCCAGTTCGTTCATGAGGGCGATGTTGAGGTCCCGCTGCGTGTTCTCGATCACCTTGGCCGCCTCCGCGACCTTGATGGAAGAGGCGGGATGAAGGCCGGCGGCCACCACCTTTCCATAGACCTGACGCAGCATCTCCCGGGTCGCTTCGTCGGACCCGGACACGATCTTCATGATGTTGTCCAGTCGGTGTTCCTTGTCGCCGGGATTGATCCGTTCCGGGGAATAACCCACCGTGAAATCGCGGCCCAGCTTGAATCCGGATGCCCGTTCCAGGATCGGCACGCAGTCCTCCTCGGTGGCCCCCGGATAGACCGTCGATTCATAGACGACGCAGGAGCCGCCGGCCATGTGCTTCCCCACCGTTTCGGAGGACCCGGTGAGGGGGGTCAGATCCGGATTCCGGTGCGCATCGATGGGGGTGGGCACGGCCACGATGATCAACCGGCAGCCCGACAGCTCGGCGGGGTCGGCGGTGAAGCGGATGTTGGCCGCTCGCAGCTCTTGGGCGGCCACTTCCAGGGTGCGGTCCCGGCCCGACGCCAGTTCTTTGATGCGGGCCGGGTTGAGGTCGTAACCGGTGACCTCGAAATGTCCGGCCAGGGCCACCGCCAGGGGCAGCCCCACATATCCCAAACCGACCACCGCGATCCGATCCGTCCCCGATGCCAGTGCGTCGAACGTCACCATGTTGGTCATTATACTGGTCGCTTTCTTTCTTTGATCCTTCCGTCATCGGTTCCCGTTGACACGGGAGACGATGGCCTCGGCAATCTTCTCGGCGGAGCGGCCGAAGAGGAAGGCCGTGTCCACCAGTTCCAGGAGGTCGTCTTCCCAGACGGTGCTGTTTTCCTGGACCAGGTTTTTGATGTGCTCATATTTGCCGCCCAGGGCCCGGACCTTGTCGGGGAGGGCCACCGCCTCCCGGAACCCGGTGTGGAGGAGCAGGAGATATTCGATGGTGTTGGGGGTGGCCGGCGATTCGGACAGCACCGGGATGAAGACGATGGACCGATCGTCCTTCCGGCCTTTCCCGATGTAGACATTGCCCTGACGGACAATGATCCGTTTCGTCCCCTTGAGCCGGTTGTCCGTCTCCACCCGGGAGGGCATCCCCTCCGACGTCCCCTCTTTCTTGACCACCTTGATGGTCGTCTCGTCCGTGGGCTCCCCCAGGAGGTTGAGACCCACGATGCGATAGAGCGTCAGTCCCTGGATTTCTGAAACGATGGCCTGAAGGTTTCTCAGCACCATGACGTTGTTGGGGGTCAGCTGGGACGCCTTGAAGCCATTGTCCGTCAGCACATCGAAGAGAAGACCCACCACCTTTTCGCTGATGCGGCTGGTCCCCACGGTGACGGTTTTGGCCTGGTGCTTGATGGCGTCCACGGGCCGGGACATGACGTTGATCGCCTCCCCGAGGCAGGTGAACAGCGTGTTGACCATGTTGATCGCCGTCCCCTTGATCCCGAAATCGAGTTCGAAATCAGACGCCGGCAGCCGCCCCGAAAGGTATTTGAGCAACAGCGTCAAATCGGAGGAGACATCGAACCCCAGAATGGAAGGAATCCGACGTTCGGTCTTTTTCTGACGGAAAGACCGGTAGAACATGGCGACCTTTTCCCGGAACGGTTTTTCCAGGATGACCTCGTAGAGATCGCCCCCCTCCCGGAGGCAGGCGTCCACCTCCCCTTCGACCTCGTTCCGGAAATGAAACAGGAACCGCGACCCCTGGTTGATGGCCAACGCCGCGTAATAGCCCCAGATATGGCCCACCAGGGTGTTGACGATGGGGGAAAGATGTTCCCCGACGGCGGGCACGTGAAAAACCTGCTCGGCGTAGGGAGCGAACCGGTTTTCGCCCTCGTCGGCGATGACGATGGGCAGGGCCTTGTGGGCCCGGAAAATGGCCGTGTCCTTGATGATGTCCCCGATGACCGTGGGCCGGGTGCCGGCGGCACAGACAATGATCAGGGGTTCCGACGACAGGTCGATGTGCTTTTTGTCTTCCACGTAATCGGTGGAAATGGTCTTGTAGCACAACTCGCTCAGCTTGATGCGGATCTCGTCGGCGGAGGTCTTGTTGGGGCCGCTGCCCACCACCGCCCAGTAGGTGCGGGTGACGGCCGTCAGATCGGCGCACCGGGCGATCTCGTCGCGCATGTCGAGAATCTTTCGCATGTGGGCCGGCAGATCCAGAAGACTCTTGATCTCCCGGGCCACAAAGGCGTCGTCCCGTCGTCCGGTGATGCGGGCCATGTAGAGGGCTAGAATGGCCCCGGCCACGATCTGGGAGTAGAACGCCTTGGTGGAGGCCACCGACATCTCGATGTCCCGGCCGGAACTGGTGTACATCACCCCGTCCACCTTAAAGGTGATGTCCGAATCCCGGCGGTTCACGATGGCCAGGGTGTGGGCGCCCCGGGCCCGGACCATGTCCACGGTCCGGTTGGTGTCGGTGGTGGTGCCCGACTGGCTGATGGCCACCACCAGGGCATCCTTCATGCCCGTCGCGTCGCTCTCTTCCCCCAGCTTGAACCCGCTCAGCTCCGACGCCTTCAGGGACTTGACCTGGAGCCCCGGGTCGTTCATGTAGTGTTCCAGGATATCGGCGCAGGCCTGGGCCGCCACACCGGCGGTCCCCTGCCCCACGAAAAAGACCCGGCGGATCCGGTCCGGTGTCCCTTCCGCCCCCTTGAGGGCTTCGGCCAGATAACGGGGGATCACCGATTCATCAAGGGTCACGGCGTACCGCTGAATCCCGTCCTCATCCGGGGTTACTTTCCAGCGGTTGAGGAGGGTCTTTTCCACCGATAGGGGCGATTCGGTGATCTCCTTGAGGAAATAGTGCTCGTACCCCTGCCGGTCGATGTCCCGGGAGGTAATGGCGGTCCGCTTGATCTCGCCGCCATCCAGGGGAATGGGGGTTCCGTCGTAGGAAAGGGCCTCGATCCCCTCGATCCCCCCGCCCGAGTCCCCGTCCAGGATAAAAATCTGCCCCTGGACCGGGCCGCTTTTGCCATCGACGATCTTCTCGCCGTCCAGTTTCAGGTAGATGGGGGTGTCCTCCACAAACCCGTAGACCTCCGAAGCGACGGTGTAGTGATCCGCCCCCAGCCCGACGAAAATCGCCTGTCCGCTCCCCCGCTGGCCCAGAAAGAGTTTGCCCGGCGCCAGGTCCGTCTGCATGGCGATGGCGTGGGACCCTTCAAAGTCGTTGAGGGCCAGCCGGAAGGCGTCTTTGACCCCGAACCCCTGCTTGATGTAGCGCTCCACCTGAAGGGGAATGATTTTGGTATCGGTGGTGATTTCGTCAGGGATCCGGTCGCCTTTCCGCTCCACTTCCCGTTTCAAATCCACGTAGTTGTCGATGTCCCCGTTGAGGCAGACATGGATGATGGGACCGTCCTGGGGGTGCGCCTCCGGGTCCGGCGGGAGGACCCGGTTGTCCACCGGGTGGCAGTTGGGCTCGCTGATGGCGCCCACCGACGCCCATCGGGTATGGGAAGAGATGTTCTGGTACTGATGGGGCATCTCGGACAGGACGCGGAGCAGGTCGTCCGACGCCACCTGGTCCCGCAGGAAGGCCACGTTGTCCCCGAGGCTCCCGACCTCCGCCGCCACTTTGTAGACCAGGCAGATGGCCACCCGATCGGTATCGCCCGTTGTCCGGCCACCATCGAGTGGGTGAATCCGGATGCAGCGGTTGACCAGCACCGCCTCCCCCTGACGCCCGGCCAGATCGGACCCGCCCCCGTTGTCCGTCACCGCCCGCTGGAACCGCTCGAATTCAGGACCCGCCAATACGAAGAGCAGGGAAATCCCGGCCGAATCCCGACCCCGTACCTCCAACCGGTCGATGTTATTGAAAACGGCGTTGATGTTTTTAAACAGCCGGAAGGTGTCCGGGTCCGGGGTCACCGGCGCTTCGGCCTCGGGGTCCCGGCCCATCAACGCATCGATCTTCCGGAGGTTTTCCAGGATCTCCTTGTCGATGGACCAGGCCATGTCCCGCAGGTGATCGACACGGGCCAGCATGGTTTCCACATCCGCCGGCCCCAGACGACCCACGTGATCCGTCAGCCATTTCGATTCCGCCGCCACCAGCTGGCCGACCCGTTCCGAAAACCCCGCGAGGGATTTCTGGATCGCCGGTTGGGTATGGATATCGCAAAACGGCCGGTCCCGTTTCAGGGCCCGGACCCCGGACCAGAGACGATCCACCAGGTCCTGGCCGCCCAGGTAATCCGCCGCCGGATCGGTCGCATCGCTCTGGTTTGCGCCGGATCGGCGGGCCATTTGCCGAACCGTTTCGGTGAGGGCGTCCACATACGCCGCATCGACGCGCACGTCGCTCTCTGGGTGGTGTTGGAGAGGCAGAATGCCCGATAGTCCGCACATGGGTCTCCTCCGCTTAAAGGGTTTCCCGCACCTCATCCCGGCGCGGCGTGACCGGCGCTGAAAAATATCGGTCGAAATGGTGTCGGATCGCCATCCTGCCGTATTCCCGGGCTTTGGTGCCGATGAATTTGTCATGAACCACAATGGCCGCCAGGGCGATGGCCTCGTCCCCGTCCCTTTCGCCCGCAAAGCCGACAAACCAATCATACCGCCGGTAGCTGTGATCCCGGCTGTTGATGCTGCCGGTTTTGCCGCCGATCCGGAGCCGGGACAGGATCGGGTCCCGGTCCGCCTTGCGGAAGGTTTTTCGGCAGGTCCCGGACGCCACCGTCTCCTCCATCAACCCTTGGAGAACGGCGGCGGCATCGGCGGAAACGGCCCGGCCGACCGCCGACGGCCGGCTCCTGTAGGCGATCCGCTCCCGTTTGTCCGTGATGGTATCCACCAGGATGGGGGTCATGAGCCGGCCGCCGTTGGCCACCGTCGAGGCGATCAGGGCCCCGTGAAGCGGTGAAATGGTGGTTTGGCGATTGAACCCGCTGGCGATCTCGGCCCAGTGGTAGGGCACTTCCTTGATGGCGATCTCGCTGGGCGGGAAAGGGACCTCGCAATCGAAGGACCGGTTGAACCCAAAGGCCTCGGCGTATTCCTTGAGCGCCTGCCGCCCCACATAATGGATGCCCAGCTTTCCAAAGACCGGATTGATCGACTGGGCAAAAGAATCCCGGAACGAGACGCTCCGGGTTCGCCGTTTGGCGTCCTTTGCCACCTGAAATTTGTAGAGCGTATATTTACGGCCGCTGTAGGCAAGGCTCGAATCGGGTCGGAGCCCGCTTTTCTCAACGGCGGCCGCCGCGGTGATGATCTTGAAAATAGACGCGGCCGGAAAATGGCTGTCTAAACACGGATCGTTGGCGGGGTCCTCCCGGTCATATCCGACCTTGGCCAGGACGCGGCCGGTTTCCGGGGCCATGACGACGATGGCGATGTACCGGGCGTAGGACCGGTTGAGGTTCTCCAGGATATACCGCTGGAGTTCCCCGTCCAGCGTGGTCCGGACCCGGAAGGTGCCCATTTTTGGGGCCATATCAAAGGTAGGGTCCGTGAGGTTGACGAACATCCGGGTATCCAGGAGATCGGGGATGTCCTCCCGCCGGATCCGGGGAGCACTCTCGGGAGACCGCTGATGGGCCAGGAGCGGGGTGTCCTTCCGGATCGCCTCCTCGTTGTCCGATCGCCTTTCCGCCGGATCCATGTGGTAAACGGCTTCGCCGGTGATGCCATAGATGAGGATGAACACAAAGAGAAACGTCGTCACGTACCGCACCGCTGTTTTGGCCAACCGGCGCCGTGCGGCAGCCCGCTTGGTCTGCATCTGATAGGTCATCCAGCTCGGCGTCCGACGGGCTTCCCGCCGCCGTTTCCGGGAAACGGATGTGATGTTCATAAAGGCCCCTTTCTCTGCAAAACAGACGACAGAGGACAGAAGACGGCGGAAAGCCCCATCGCTCCGGTTTTTTCTTCCGTAGGCTGTTTTCCGTCTTCAGCTCTTGTCAATCGACTATCTCAACGGTGTTCCCGGCTTCATCTCCCCGTCCACCATCGCGATGGCCGTCTTCTTTTTGTCGACCGCAGCCAGCAGCATGCCGCTGGACAGGGTCCCCATGAGCTTGGCGGGCTTGAGGTTGGCCACCACGACCACCTGTTTTCCCACCAGGTCTTCCGGTGTGTAGTGC
This sequence comes from uncultured Desulfobacteraceae bacterium, assembly GCA_964409085.1. Taxonomy (GTDB): domain Bacteria; phylum Desulfobacterota; class Desulfobacteria; order Desulfobacterales; family JAABSP01; genus JAABTD01. Next base: position 22,334 of record CAYPCE010000011.1, read on the forward strand.
TGGGCGATGCCGGCCACGATGGTCCGGCGCTGGCCCAGGTCCACCTCCAGCTTGAGGAGCTTCTTGGCCCGGGGAATCGGTTCGGCCTTGACCACGGTGGCCACCCGCAGGTCGATTTCCCCGAAGCCGTCGAAGGTGATCTCCGGCTTGATCTCGGGGATGTCGGGATCCGGCGCCGGCGTTTCCTCCGGCCCCTTCTTCTCCTTGACGTCGATCCGGGGGAAGAGGGCCGTCGATTTGGGCAGTTGCGTTCCGGGCGCCATCCCGCCCCAGGACTTCAGGGACGCCAGGTCGAAATGGGGTCCGTCGGGGCTCTCCGGCACGTCGAACCCCAAATGGCGCTGCATGGAGGCCGCGGTTTCCGGCATTGCCGGATAAATCAACCCCGATACGATGCGAAGCCCTTCGAGGAATTTGTAGATCACCGCCTCCAGCTGCTTCCGGCTCGACTTCTTCTTGGCCAGTTCCCACGGCGCCGACATGTCGATGTACTTGTTCATCTGGCCGATGAGTTCCCACACGGCGTTGTAGGCCTTGTGGAAGGCGAACGCCGCCATCTCTTCCTCGAACACCCGGACCGCTTTTTCCGCATCCGTGACCAGCCCCAGGGTGATTTCCTTGTCGATCACCGGATCGCATTCCGGGACCACCCCTTTGAAATATTTGTGGGCCATGGCCGTCACCCGGGAGAAGAGATTGCCCAGATCGTTGGCCAGATCGGCGTTGATCCGGCCCACCAGCGCCGCCTCGCTGAAATTGGCATCCAGGCCGAACGCCATCTCTCTCACCAGGAAGTATCGGAAAGCATCTAGCCCGTACACGTTCTTCAAGTCAAGGGGATCCGCCACATTCCCGAGGCTTTTGGACATCTTGCTTTCATCGACGTTCCAGTATCCGTGAACGTTGAGATGCTGATAAACCGGGATGCCGGCGGCCTTGAGCATGATGGGCCAATAGATGCCGTGGGGTTTCAGGATGTCCTTGGCCACGATGTGCTGGGCCACGGGCCAGAAGGTCCGGTAGCGGTCGCCGTCCGGATATTCCAGGGCCGAAATGTAGTTGAGAAGGGCGTCGAACCAGACATACGTGACGTATCCGTCATCGAAGGGGAGGGTGATCCCCCACTGGAGGCGGGTTTTGGGCCGGGAGATGCACAGATCCTCGAGGGGCTCCCGCAAAAAGGCCAGGACCTCGTTCCGGTATCGCTCCGGCCGGATGAAATCGGGGTTCTCCCGGATGTGGGAAATGAGCCAGTCCTGGTAGCGGCTCATCTTGAAAAAATAGTTGGATTCCCGGATGGTTTCCGGTACCGTCTCGTGATCCGGGCATTTGCCGTCGACCAGTTCCCGCTCGGTATAGAAGCGTTCGCATCCGAAACAGTAGCGGCCTTCGTATTCGCTGAAATAGATGTCCCCGGCATCGTAGATGCGCTGGAGGATCTTTTCCACCACCGCGATATGGGCCGGGTCCGTGGTGCGGATGAACCGGTCGTATCCGATGTTGAGTTCCGGCCAGAGGGCCCTGAACTGCCGGCTGATGGCATCGACATAGGACCGCGGGGAGAGGTTTTCCTTCTGGGCCGCCTGCACAATCTTGTCGCCATGTTCGTCGGTGCCGGTGAGAAAGAAGGTTTCGCTCCCTTTCATGGCATGGAATCGACAGGCCACATCCGCGATGATGGTGGTATACGCATGTCCCAGATGGGGACGCGCATTCACGTAGTAAATGGGGGTGGTGATATAAAAAGCGTGCCCGTCAGCCATCGTCTCTCCTGTTTTTTTTCTCTTTCGGATTGTCCTGCCGTCGTTTGCTTCGGTTGTCGGGGATCACGGCCTCGGGTTTGATCTCCACCTCCTGTCCGCCTTCCAGCCGAACCGCAATGCGATTGCCGATCACGTTGTGCCGGATCACTTTCCCCTCGCCTTGCCCGGTATGAACGGTCCGGCCGATCTTGGGCCAGTTCGCTTTCATCCGTTCCGATTTCAACTGCCGGTAGGTGGTATTCTCATAAGTGAGGCAACACATGAGGCGACCGCACTGGCCTGAAATCTTGGTGGGGTTGAGGGAGAGCCCCTGCTCTTTGGCCATGCGGATGGAAACCGGTTCAAATTTTTCCAGGAAGGTGGAACAGCACAGTTCCCGGCCGCACCGGCCGAGTCCGCCGCACATCTTGGCCTGATTCCGGATCCCCACTTGCCGCATCTCGATGCGCGTTCGGAATTCCCGTACCAGAATTTTCACCAGTTCCCGAAAATCGACTCTTCCTTCAGCGGTAAAAAAGAAGGTCAGCTTGTTGGCGTCGAAGGTGCTCTCCACGAAAAACAGGTTCATGGGGAGTTTCAGGGACTTGATGCAGTCGAGGCAATACTTGTGTGCCCGGCGCTCTGTTGCCCGGTTCTTATCCCGCTGCTCGAAATCTTTGCGGCTCGCCAGTCGAAAGACCTTTTTCAACGGCTTATCCGCCGCCGCATCCTCCCGGTAGGTGGCGGCGACGGCCACATAGCCGAAACCGAGCCCCTGCTCGGTTTCCACAATGACCGGATCCCCCTGGCCGAGGACAAAGGCGCCCGCATCGAAATCATATACTTTTCCGGCCGGCTTGAATCGTACGCCGACAATTTTCAGGGTCATTTGCTTTTCGTCAACTCCAATCCATCCGATCCATGGGCCGGTCCATGGGGATCACGCCCATGGCCCGACAACTGTTGCACCAGGACCTCCATGGCCAGCCGGGGGTTGGCATTTCCCGAAAGGGCCCGCTCCCCCATCCCGATGGCATCGATCTTGGCCAGCAGCGCCGGCACCGTTTCTTGTCGGGCCGCCGGATCGATCCGGTCGGCCATGTCCGTATTGACGATCCGCTCCGGATCATGGATCCAAACCAACAGATCCCGGTACCACAGTTTGAGCATCGTCAACGTCTCCGCCAGCTGCGCTTTATCTCTGGCCATCCGCTCGGCGAGGGCCAGCCGTTGGAGGGTCGAGGACCGGGAGAGGGTTTCGGCCTGACGAATCAGCCAACGGCGTCGGGGAATCCAGTCCGCCAGATCGGCATCCACCGCCCGGGCGAAGCTGCCGTTGGCCATCACTGCCGCAGCGGCGGCCGCTTCGGCCGACATGCCGTGATGGGTCTCCAGATGAGCGGCCAGCGTTCGCCGGGGAATGGGGTCGAAACGGACCGGCTGGCACCGGGAGACAATGGTGGGCAACAAGTCGGAGGTCTGTTCGGTGGTCAGAATCAGGACGGTCCCGTCCGGAGGCTCCTCCAGCAATTTCAGCAGTGCATTGGCCGCTTCCGCATTCAGGGTCTGCGCATCCGAAAGAATGGCGAATCGATACCGGGCCTCATAGGGCTTCATGGCCAGCTGCCCACACAGGGCCCGGACCTGATCGATTCGAATGGCGGCGCCGGCCGGGACCGTCAGGTGAATGTCCGGATGGGTACCGGCCGCGATCTTCCGGCAGGCGTCGCAGCGGCCGCAGTAGGGGAGCCCCTCCGCCTTTGCGGCGTCCGAAGGCGTCTCCCCCGACCGGCAGTTGCAAGCCATGGCGAACCGGAGGGCCGCGGTTCGTTTCCCCACCCCGTCCATGCCCGCAAAGAGCAGGGCGTGAGGGATGCTCTCCCTTTGGAGGAGAGCCCCCAACCGCCTGAGCGCACGTTCCTGGCCGATAATGGGGGCCGTCGGCTTAATAGTCCACCCGCTTCTTATAGTCCACACGCTCCTTGAGTTCCTTGCCGCACTTGAAAAAGGGCAGCTTTTTGGGCGTGATGGTCACCTTGTCGCCGGTTTTGGGGTTCCGTCCGGTATAGCTTTTGTAGTTTTTCACGAAAAAACTGCACAACCCCCGAATCTCCACCCGTTCTTCTTCTGCCAGGGCATCGGCCATATTGCCGAAAAAAATCTCCACCACTCTGGCGGCTTCTGCTTTGGAAATATTGGCCTCGTTCTTCAACGCCGATATGAGTTCCAGCTTATTCATCATCACTCCTTCTGCGCTAGGGTTGGGGTTATCAATCGTCCATATTCTCTCTTATAATGGAATGCCATAGAAAGTCAAGCGGTTAGAATGGCTTATCCGGAAGGACCTCCACATCGGCCTCTTCCACCTCTACGGCGGCGTACCGGCCCAGCACCTGGATGTAGACCACCACCCGCCCCGACGCGCCGTACCGGACAAAGGTGCCGGTCACCCCGGCAAAGGGACCCGCCATGACCATGATCTGCTGACCGGGTCGAAAGCGCTCCCCGGTGTGGATCGGTGCATCCGTCGCGGTCATGATCCGAATCGATTCGATCTGCTTCTCCGGCACGGGCACCGGACCGGCCTGAACGCCAATGAGCCGCACGGCCCCGGTGGTCTTGAGAATTTCCACATGCTGCCGGGGATCGAGGTCGGTCCGGACAAAAACGTATCCCGGAAAAACCGGTACGCGGATCAGGGACCGGCGGTCCTTTCGCTTGCTGAGGACCGTCATTTTGGGCAAGAAAGACTCCAATTGCTTTCCCTGGAGATTGTCGTGGACCACGCTTTCGAAACGGCTTTTGGTATGGAGGACATACCACTGTTGCTGCAATTGATCGGGTGTCCGTTTCAACGACTCACACCTCCCAGTCCTTTCAATTCCAATGAAAACGCGTAACTCCGGTCCCCCTCTTCATCCGAATATCGAACGCCCACCGCCCAGCATTGTCCGTCATAGGCCATTCCCAGGCCCGTTCGAAGCGACTCGTCCGCATCCAAATCCCGTTCGTGCTCGGCATAGACGGAAAAACCGGATGTCACCGGGGCCGACAACCGGGCGAAGAGGGTTTCGCTCAAGCCGCGGGTGTACCGGTGCTCGGCAAAGAACCGATCTCCCCGGGGGTCGGTCACGTCCACGGCCAAGTTCCGCGACAGAAAATCGCCCTCGTACACATCCCATTCGGCATCCGCCTCAAGGGAGAAAAACCGCGCGGGCGCCAGCCGGATCTCTCCGTAAAACGGCGAAAACGGACGGTTTCCGGCATCAATATCCAGTGAATAGACCGTCCCCGGTTCCGGTTCCTCCAGATCATAGCTCTGAGCCAGCTTGATCCGCCATACCTGGCGGTAGTCGTTCCGGATGCCTTTCTGGATGTCGCTCTTCCCCCCCTCCTCCGTTTCCGGCTGTTCCGTACCGTGTATCCGGGCGGTCAGCAGGCTGGTGACCGAATAGGTGATCCGGTTCCGCTGCCGGACCCGATCCGCCGCATCGAAAGAGGGATAAGCGTTTTCCCGCTGCTCTTCTATATAATTGTAGACGACCTGGGGCCGCACGATGTGCCGGAGGGCCCGGATGCCTTCCCACTGCGGGCGGTAGATCTTATAGAGCCGGGAGAAGAGGTCCAGTTCAACATCGAACAGCTCCCGGCTCAGGGTCCGGTCGTACTGGGTCTCCAGGGGATCGTAGTCGTCCAGGTACCAGACGGTCTCCCGGAACCCCAGGGAGGGCTCCACCGTGAGATACTCCCGGTAATGCACGGGCCAGAAGACCCGGGGATGGAGGTCGAGCCGGTGGCCCCGGGTCCCTTCCACCCGGTAAAAATCGACGTAACCGGTATCGGCCCGCCAGAAAAACGGCGTCTCCCCGATGCGCCGCTTCACCGTATCGAACCGGAGGTAGGGGAGTTTATGAAGGGTGTCATCCGGTCCGGAATCCCACCGGCGCCGGACCACATCGTCGTACCACCGGGCCCCGCCGTTGACGCTGTACCAGTCCGAGGTCTTGCGCAATCGCACCCGGTTGACCCGCACCGGGTCGTTGTAATCGTCCAGCCCCCGGCCGAAGGACCGGTAGAAGGCCGTCTCGCTGTCTTCGAACCCGCCGTAGGCGTCCTTGAATTCGTGGAGGTAATCCTGGTCGCTGACAACGTCCAGGTCGAGGGCGGCCTCCACGCCGTAAGGCAGGTCGCCGTCTCCTTTCATCCGGATCCAGTACCGGTCCGAATTGGGCCGGAGGGCGTCGTCGGCCGTATATCCCCATTGATCCGAAGCCCGTCCGGAGCCGTCGTCGATCTTCCGGTCCGAGAGGTAATCGCCCATGGCCGTCACCCGGGCCTCTTCGCTGAAGACGCGGCGGTATTCGCCCCCCCAACGGACCCCGCGCTTCGTCATGACATGGCCGTGGAAGGTGGCGTCGGCACTGTCCCCGATGGCCCAGAAAACCGGCTGGGCGTATTCCGCACCCCGCCGGTCGGCATATCCCATGCGGGGGAACAGCAGACCGGTCTGCCGTTCCCGCTTCACCGGAACGATCAGGTAGGGGGTATAGAGGATGGGAATATTGCGGGCCCACAGCGCCGCGTGGGTGACCACTCCATACCCCTCGATGGTTACTTTCACCGTCCGCCCCGTGATCTTCCAGTCCGGGACGTCCCCGTCACAGGAGGTGAGACTGGCGTCCGCCGCCGTGTAAGAGGCATCCCCAATCTTTTCCAGCCGGTCCGCTGTGATCCGAAAATGCTCCCGTTCCATGAAGAGGGTCCCGTCCAGGATAACCCCCGTCTCCGACGGCAGATGGATCTCCACCCGCTCGCCGGTCAGCACATCCTCGCCGGCGGTGGCCACCACGTGCCCTTCAGCCACGAGGGTCATGGCCGCCTTGTCAAAGACCACCTGGTCCGCCCGGAAGGTCCGGTCGCCCTGCCGCACGGTAACGTTCCCCCGGGCGATATAGTGTTCCTTGGGCTGGACGTATTCCACCTCGTCCGCCTCGATGTGCCAGGGGACGTCTTCGGGAATCGCAGCCAGGGAAGACTCGGCCGCCGGGAGGTTCTCCGCCGCCGCCAGCAGGACGACCGCCGCCATCAGGGCCACGCAGAGTCCCCACATCGCTTGTGGGCCGGCATCGGTCGTTGTCCGTCGCATCCGCTCCTTGGTCGAAATCCGAGGTTGAACCCAGCGTAAAATTCGAGTATAAACCTCAATCCAGGAAAAAAATCAAGACGCGTCCGAAAAATTTACCCGGATGTCCCGAATAGTAAACCGGATGGTAAATAAGGATTTTGAGGATCGATCGGGATATGGTTTCCGCCGAGGGGTGAGGTTAAACGGCACAGGGACGCACAGGGGATGCTGGGACGATGAACATTCTGCTGACAAACGATGACGGCATTTACGCCGAGGGGTTGTGGGCCCTGTACCGGCGATTGTCCCGCCATCACGAGGTAACGGTGGTCGCACCCGACCGGGAACGGAGCGCCGTCAGCCACAGCATCACCCTCCACTCGCCCCTTCGGACCACGGAAGTCCGATTGAACGGATTTATCGGTCACGCCGTCGACGGCGCCCCGGCCGACTGCATCAAGCTGGGCATCCTCGAAATCCTGAAGAAAACGCCGGATGTGGTGGTGGCGGGCATCAATCCGGGGGCCAACGTGGGCATCGCCATCCATTATTCCGGCACCGTGTCGGCGGCCCGGGAAGCGGCGCTCTACGGGATCCCCGCCATGGCGGTCTCCATCAATGCCTTCGATGTCCGCCATTACGACACCGCCGCGGATTTCGCCGGCTCTCTGGCGGAACGGCTCCACCGGACGCCCCTTCCCTTCGGCGTCTTTTTAAACGTCAATGTGCCGGATCTGCCGCCCGACCACATCGAAGGGGTACGGGTCAGCCGGCAGGGGATCGCCCAGATCTCCGAATATTTCGAAAAGCGGGTCGATCCCCGGGACCGCCCCTACCACTGGCTGGGCAGCGACATCCAGACCTTCGACTCGGACATGGACATCGACTGGACCGCCCTTTCCCACAACCACATCTCCGTGACCCCCATCCGGTGCGACATTACCGATCACCATCTCCTGGACACCCTCCGGAGCTGGGACCTGGAAAGCCCTTCGACAACATGAAGCAGCAATTTATCAACGCCATCAAAGCCGGGGATGCGGTGGAAGACGTTTTCGTGCTCCAGGAAAAAAGCCTCGGGCGGAAAAAGGACGGCGCCCCCTACCTCACGGTGACCCTCGCCGACCGGACGGGCCGGCTCCGGGGGGTCCTGTGGGACAGTGCCGACGAGGTCGCCGCGGCCGTGGCCGCGGCAGAATTCGTCCGGGTCCGGGGGAACGCCTCCGAATACCAGGGCAAACCTCAGGTGGTGATCCAGTCCATGGAGCTGTTCCCGGCTGGAGAGGTGACAGCCGCGGATTTTATCCCCAGCACCCCCCGGAACACCGACGCGATGTTCGACCGGCTGGTCCGGATCGCCGACGGGATCGGAAACCCCCATCTGAGACAGCTCCTCTCGGCTTTCTGGGATGATGCCGATTTCGTCCACGGGCTGAAAACCGCTCCGGCCGCCAAAAAGATGCACCACGCCTACCTGGGCGGGCTACTGGAGCACACCCTCTCCATGACCATTCTGGTGGACCGGCTCGCGGGCCACTACAGCGGTCTCGACATGGACCTGCTCCTGACCGGGGCCGTTCTCCACGACATCGGCAAGATCCGGGAATTCGAATACCGGTACAAAATCGATTATTCCGACGAGGGGCGGCTCCTGACCCACATCCTCATCGGCTGCCAGATGCTCGATGAGAAAATCCGGACCCTGGACGGGTTTCCCGCCGACCTGGCGGTCATGCTGAAGCACCTCATTGTCAGTCATCACGGCAGCCGGGAATTCGGATCCCCCGAACCCCCCAAGACCATCGAAGCGGTGCTCCTCAACCACATCGACGACATGGACGCCAAGGTGAACGGGATTCGGGAGTACATGGCCGCCCACGACCCGACCGAGGCCTGGACTCCGTACCATTACCTCCTGGGCCGCCATTTTTACCGGGGAAAAACCGGGGAAGAACAGGGATCTTGAGTGTTCATCACATTTGAAGGCATCGAAGGTTCGGGCAAGTCCACCCAGATCCGGCGGGCCGAGGCCTACCTCCGGGACCGGTCCATGAACATCTGTCTCACAAGAGAGCCCGGAGGCACCCCCATCGGGGCCAAAATCCGGGCCGTGCTCCTGGACCCGGAAAATGAAGGGCTGGATCCCCAGGCGGAACTGCTCCTCTACATGGCCGATCGGGTCCAGCACGTCAATACCCGGGTCCGGCCGGCCCTGGAGAAGGGAACCGTGGTGCTCTGCGACCGGTATTTCGATGCCACCGTGGTATACCAGGGGGCGGGCAGGGGAATTGACCGGGGGTTCATCCTCGAACTCTACCGGCTGCTGCTCGGCACGTTTCAACCGGACCTCACCTTTCTCTTCGACCTGCCGCCCCGCACCGGTCTGGCCCGGGCCTGGGGGGAGGTCGAATCGGGGAGCCGCAGCCTTCAGGAGACGCGGTTCGAAAACGAAGCCCTCGAATTTCATGAAGCCATCCGGGCGGGCTACCTCGCCCTAGCCCAGGAAGAACCGGATCGATTCCGGGTCATCGACGCGGCCCAGCCGATAGAAGACGTCTGGGACGCCGTCCGCCCGCATCTCGACCGGGTAGGGGAGCCATCATGAGTCACACGATTTTAACCGCCATCGGCAACACGCCGATGGTGGAGATCCGGCGTCTCAACACCAACAGCCGGATCCGGCTGCTGGCCAAGCTGGAATATTTCAACCCCGGCGGATCCATCAAAGACCGGCCGGCTTTGGCCATGATCGAGGCCGGCGAGCGGTCCGGCGAGCTGACCCCCGAGAAAACCGTCCTCGAAGCCACCTCCGGCAACACCGGCATCGGCCTGGCCCTGGTCTGTTCTGTCAAGGGGTACCGGCTGCTCCTGGCCATGTCCGAGTCCGCCAGCATCGAGCGGCAGAAGATCCTCAAGGCCCGGGGCGCGGAGATCCTCCTGACACCGGGCCATCTGGGCACCGACGGCGCCATCGAGGAGGTCTACCGGCTGGCCCGGGAAAACCCCGACCGGTATTTCATGGCCGATCAGTACAACAATCCCGCCAACTGGCAGGCTCACTACCACGGCACGGCCCGGGAGATCTGGGAAGGGACCGACGGCCGGATCTCGGCCCTGGTCGCCACCATGGGGACCACCGGCACCCTCATGGGCCTGTCCCGGCGGCTCAAGGAGTACAACCCCGGCATCCGCATCATCGGCGTGGAGCCCTACCTGGGCCACAAGCTTCAGGGCCTCAAAAACATGAAGGAGGCCTATTGCCCCGAACTCTACGAAAAAAACCGGCTGGACGAAAAAGTCAATATCGACGACGAGGAGGCCTTCGAGATGACCCGGCGGCTGGCCAGGGAAGAGGGCCTTTTCGTGGGAATGAGCAGCGGCGCGGCCCTGGTGATCGCCCGACAGGCGGCCGCCGAAATGACCGAGGGTACGGTGGTGGTGATCTTTCCCGACGGCGGGGAACGCTACCTCTCCACTCCGTTGTTCACCGTCCGGGAAAAAGTCGATCTGAAGCTTTTCAACACCCTGACCCGGAAAAAAGAGATCTTTCAGCCCCTGACCCCGGGCAAGGCGTCGGTCTATTCGTGCGGCCCGACGGCCAACGCCCGTCTCCATCCGGCCGACTACCGGCGGTTCCTCTTTTCGGATCTCCTCTGCCGGTATCTCGAATACCGGGGCTATGCGGTGGACCACGTCATGAACATCACCGACTTCGACGACCGGACCATCGAGGGATCGGAAGCAGACGGTTCGGAACTCACCGAGTTCACCGACCGCCACATCGCCGCCTTCAAAAAAGACCTTGATTTTTTAGGAGTTCAGCCGGCGGCCCACTATCCCCGGGCCAGCGAGCATGTGGACGACATGGTGGCCCTGGCCGAGCGGTTGGCCAAACGGGGATACGCCTATGAAAAGCTCCGGTCACTTTACTTCGACATCTCCCGGTTTTCCGACTACGGCCGGCTGTCGGGCGTCGATCTGGAGAAGATCAAGCTGGGGGCCACCGTCGATCTGGACGAGTATGAAAAGGACAACCCCCGGGACTTTACGCTGCTCAAGCGGGCCCGGCTCTCGGAACTCAAGCGGGGCATTTACGTCAAAACGCCCTGGGGCAACGTCCGCCCCTCCTGGCACCTCCAGTGCGCCGCCATGTCCATGAAATACCTGGGGGAAAGCTTCGACATCCACACCAGTGGACGGGAGCTGGTCTTTCCCCACCATGAAAACGAAATCGCCATCGCCTCCGCCCTCACGGGAAAGCCCCTGGCCCGGTACTGGCTCCACTGCGACCGGGCCCTGGTGGACGGCAAAAAACTGGGGGAAAACGAAGCGGGCCACACCCTGGACAGCCTGGCCGGCCGGGGCTACGGCGGCAAAACCGTCCGGTACTGGCTCCTTTCCACCCACTACCGGAAGCCGGTGGCCTTTTCCGAGGAGCGCCTGGACGCGGCCGACAGCGCGCTGAAACGGCTCAACACCTGCATCCGGGCCCTGCTCAACGTCCGGGGCGGGGTTCCTTTCGCCGAACTGGACCAGCTCCTCTACGACATCCGCCAGGGATTTATCACCGCCATGGACGACGACCTCAACATCTCCGCGGCCCTGGCCTCGCTCTTCAAAAATGTCCGGGAGATCAACCTGCTGATCTCCCAGGGGGGAATCGACCCGGACGGCGCGGAAAAGGTCCTGACCGCTTTCCGGAATCTCGACGCGGTGCTCAACATCATGGACTTCGACCCGGTTCCCGACGACGCAAAGATCCAGGCGCTCATCCAGGAACGGGAAGCCGCCCGCCGGGAAAAGGACTGGGAACGGGCCGACCGCCTCCGAGCCCAAATCGAATCCCTGGGCGTCACCCCCCGGGATGCCAAAATCGACCCAACAACCGAATAATCCGCTGGACATTGCCCATTACCGTTCAAGGAGACCCATGACCCCTATCTATTTCCCCTTCACCGATATGTCCGACCCCACCGTTGCCGCCATGTCGGCTGTTTTCAAACGCGTGATCCTGTACCGGCCGTCCGCGGCTGTGCCGGACCCGTTGCAGCAGCAGGCCGACGCCGGGTTTCTCGAGATCCGGACCCCCATCCAGGGAGACGAAGCGCAGTTGACCCGCATGGTGGCCGATTACCAGACCTGGGCCGAACGCCATAGCGGCAGCCTCCTGGCCTTTTTCACGTCACAGGGAGGCCAAATCCCCTTTTTCGACGAGGCATCCCTGTCTCAGATTCGCTCCGACATCAGGCGATGGGCCGAAGAAACGACGAATGACGAAGCCACCGACCCGGGGGTTGCGGCCCGACTCTTTCTCGCCGTGGCCCAGACCTTTGACCGCCAGCAATGGGAGGTCAACCGTTCGTTCTCTGGTCTCCGGGACCTGGAATCTTCTCTGTTGAAGAGCATCCATGGGGAAGAGGCGGGGGCGGAACCGCCGATGAGCGCGCCGGTGGAAGATCTCGGCCACCACATGACCGGCCAGCGGCTCTGGGCGTGGTCCTGCCTGTGGGCCAATGACCCGGCCGCTGGCAGCCTGTTGGTCACCGACAGCCGGGAAATCTTCGAAACCGTTCTGGACCCGATCTTTGATTCCCCCTCTTTGGAGCGGTTCGACATGAACTGGCCGATAGAGAACGTTTCTGGGGAAATGCAGGAGGAGCTGCTCCGATTTCTGGAGGGGATCCGAACCGGAGAGGCCAATCCGTCAGCGGCCCCGGCCTTGCCGGCAGGGGAAGGAGAACGCATGGTACTGCACCTGGGCAGGGTCCACGAAATGGGCCCCCTGGATCTCATCACCCGGGCCTCCGGGGAACCGGGAAACCTTGATCCGGACCGGAAAAATGGGACATTTCCTGATAATACCATCATCGTCTACATGGAATTCCCCGTCCGATAGACCAATATCTTCTTGGTTTTCCGGGATTTCTTATAAAAATCCGGGACGCACTTTTTTTTCAATCTTGGCTTGACACCCTCCCCGGATTGGTATATGGATTTGGCCCGATACCGGAATCAAGTGGTCATACCGGGCCACCTCTAAATTCTACCGAGAAAGGAGAGTTGTCAAATGGCTTTTATCCCGAGCGTCGATGAGGATAAATGTGCGGGTTGCGAAGAATGCGTGGATGTCTGCCCCGTGGAAGTGTTCGAGATGCAGGACGGCAAGTCCGTTCCGGTCAATGCGGAAGAGTGCCTTGGTTGCGAGAGCTGTATTGAGGTCTGCGAAGAGGATGCGATTACCGTCGAAGAGACCTGATTGACGGTTGCCAAGGCTTTCTTTTCCCCGGTCCGGATCGCTCCGGACCGGGGATTTTTATTGGTAGCGCCCACATGACAACACGGAAACGCCATGAAAACCGAGCCCGGAATCTATTACCGGCTATTCCAGACCCCCCACGGACCGGGCGGATTCGTCTATGAGGCCGCCCCATTTCGGCTCAAACGGATCCAATTGCCTTGTGCGACCGCGCAGGACGTGTTGAAGCGGATGGCGGAAGACACCGGGATTGGGGAAATCGAGGAAGGCGTGGAAAGGGAACCGGTCAGGGCCACGGAACGGGCCTTGTCGGATTATTTTTCCGGCAAGCCGCCCACAATCGACTGGGACATGTTGGACCTGGACGGGCTGACGCCGCTGCAGCAGGCGGTCCTGCGATCCGTGTCGACGATCCCGTTCGGCAGCGTGCGGTCCTACGGAGAGATCGCCCGATCCATCGGGCGGCCCGGGGCGAGCCGTTTCGTGGGGAGCGTCATGGCCCGAAATCCCTTCCCCATTCTGATCCCCTGCCACCGGGTGGTGCGCAGTGACGGATCCGTGGGCGGGTTCGGCGGGGGACCGGCGTTAAAGAAGGCCATGATCGAGATGGAATCGGCGGCGGCCCCCAAATACTGAAACGGTCTCGGGGAATTCTAAACCGGTTCGGATTCAACCAGGGTAAACCGCCAGGCGCAAAACCACTCCTCGGGGTGGTCGTCCGGCGGGCAGCCCACGCATTCGGTTTTTATCCGAGGATCGATGGTACGGGCAAACCAGGGGTATTCCACCATACCCGCCGATTTGCACGGGTAGTCAGGCAGGTTCTTCCGCTTCCGGGCCGCCTGGACCCGGCAGTTGTTCATCCGGAAAATGACGGTGGTCTCGTCCACGGTTTCCATGGACTGTTCGTTGATCACCGCATAGAGGCGATAGCCCAGGGCTTCCTTGAGGGCCTCGATACCGCCCCTTCCCGGCAATCCCAACAATTCCTTGATGCGGGCCGCTTCAAAGGGGGAAAACCGGCTCCAGCAGGTATCGTTGCACCGCTTGGCGTCGAACATGCCCCGGTCCCCCTCCACGGCCTGGAACCAGATCCCGTCATTGGCCAGCCAGTTGACGCTCACCTTTTCCAGCAGGTCCCGCAGGGCGGGGGCATCCATGGCATTGAGGGCGCTGGGGGTCCCGTCCGGTTCCACCTCGACCCCCAGGGCCTTGCCCAGGCGGCCCATCTGGTTCTTCAGGCTTGCGTTCCACACCGCCCCTTCGATCTTCAGGGCGTCCGCCATCCCCAGCTGATGTTCCACCTGGGCGAACCAGGCGCCGTAGTGGAAAATGATCCGGTGAAACGCGTCCATCACCATCCGGCGCAACTGATCCGCATCCGCATTCTCCAGGGCCACCACCGGTTCCGGACTCATTCCTCCCTCCATATGGGGCTATTCTGCAAAATAGTTGGCCTCGTAAGTTTTCACCACGATCTTCTCATCCCGCCAGCAGGTAGGGCTCATCCCGGCTTTCTGACAGAGATGGGCCAGAAAGATCTCGGTATCGGGCAGTTGTTCCCAGACTTGGGGGAGGAATGTGGACTGATGCCAGCCTTTGGACAGGATGACCCCGTGGACATTGGGTTCCAACTGGTTCTTCAGGTCCTCCGGGTCCGAGAAGGCCAAAGGCTCGGGCGGGGTCAGCACGCTGATTTCGATATGGACCTTCGGCAGCTCGGAACGCTTCAGCGGCGGGAACCGGGGGTCCCGAAAGGCGGCATTGAGGGCGTTTTCTTCGATCCCTTCCGCCAGGGGCTTGACCGGCTCGATGGATCCAATGCAGCCCCGGAGAGACCCGTTGAGATGGAGGGTCACAAAACACCCTCTTTTTTCGGAGAGGGACTGCGTGACGGGATCCGGCCGGATAACGGCCCTATCCGGGTCCAAGTGGGCGGCAATGGCGGAACGGGCCAGGGTCAGCAAGGCTCTTTTTTCCGGATCGGAGAGTCCGGCCATCATACGCCTCCCTTTCCTTTGATGAAAAACAGCCAATAGAGGAAGCCGAGGAATGCGGCGATGAGAATAAGGGCACTGATATAGGACCACCAGTCGGTGGGCTTTTCGGCGATCCCGTACTCATTTGGCGGCCCCACCTTGTTCTTGCATGAAAAACACTCCGTATCATCGATTCCCAATGTCACGGAGCAGTAGGGGCATTTTTTGGTGGTTTCCCTTACCATACAGGCACCTCCTCGACCCCGTTCCGGGGCGGGTGAAAGGTTGTTGAGGCCCGGTTTTAACCGGTTTGACGCGGCTCCAGATCGATGAACTGTTCGATTTCGCTCCCTGCCCGGACTTCGGACAACCACGTATTGAAGGCCGTAAACTGTTTCCGTTGCCGGAGCTGTTTTTTGACCGACGTCTTCTCTTTTTCGAACGCCTCGGCATCCGGAGTCCGGCGCTCCTTGAAGCGGATCACGTAAACGCCCTGACGCCCGCTCACGGGGCTCTCCGGATACGGGCTCTTCTCGGAGAGACCGAACGCGCTCTTGGTTAAAACCTGCTCGTAACCGATTCCGGGGATCGACCCCTCCCTTTTGAAAAATTCAGTCGTTTCCACCGAAAAGCCATCCCGTTCCGCCACCGCAGTGGCCATGTCCGTCCCCGCCTCGGACACCTCCTCCAGAAAAGCGCCGGCGGCGTCCGAGGCCAGCTCCGACTGCTTTGTCTTGACGAGATCGGCACGGACCTTGTCGGCCACGTCCTCAAAGGGCGCCCGCTTCTCCGGTGCCTTCTCGGTGGTTTGGAGCAGGTAATACCCGTTGCCGAAATCCTTTATGTCGCTGATGGCCATCAACTGCAGATCGAAGGCGGTTTTGGCGAACTGAGACCGGTTCTGGATGTCCGCTTCCGGCCCCTGCCGGGTGAACCAGCCGGTCTCGTGGGCCGTCAGGTTCCGGGCGTCGGCGATGAGCTTGAGATCGTCCCCGTCGAAGGTGGCGTCGTACACCGCCTCGGCCGCGTCATACGCCAGTGTCTTGCTCCGTTCCCCGACCAGTTTGTTCCGGATGATGTCCGTGGCCTCTTCCAGGGTCTGGACCGATTCGGGATTGACGGCTTCCACCTTGATGATGTGCCAGCCGAAACGGGTCAGGACGGGCTCGCTGATCCCGCCGGCTGCCATGGAGAACGCCTTGTCGGCGAACGGCTTGACCATGTCGCTCTTCTTGAATTCCCCCAGATCGCCCCCTTTTGCCGCGGAGGGGCCTTCGGAATACTCTTTCGCCAGTTCGGCGAAATCCCGTCCGCCCCTGGCCATCTCCAGGATCTCCAGAGCCCGGGCCTTTTTCTCCTGGATCGCTTCCGGCGGGTCATCCGATTCGGTCTTGATGAGGATATGACGCGCGTGGACCGTGGCCTCGGTTTTGAATTCATCGGGATGGGCGTTGTAATAGGCGGCGATTTCCTCTTCCGTCACCGTCACCTGGTCTTCGTACGTTTTGGGATCGAAATGGATATAGACCGCTTTGGCTTTGGGCTCGATGGTGTAGTCATCCCGATGCGATTCGAAGTAGGCATTGACCTCTTCCTCCGTGGGATCATAGGGAAACGTGGCCGGATCGAAACGGACATAATCGATTTTGACCTCGGCGTTTTTCCATTCAAAATACTGGCGGGCCTCGTGATCCGAGACTTTCACCGATCCCTGGATAAAGGACCGCATCTTCCGGGTCAGCATCGATCGCCGCTGGAGGGATTCAAAGGTTTCAGGGGTGAGGCGGTTGCTGCTGAGCACCCGCCGATAAAGATTCCGATCAAAACGGCCGTTCCGCTGAAAAGCACCGATTTGGGCAATGGCACTGGCCAGTTCGTCATCGGTCACCCGGAACTCCAGGCGGTGGGCCTGCTGAATGATGAGGTGCTGTTCGATCAGGCTGTCCAGGGCCTGGCGATCCAGGTTGAGTTGTTCCAGGGTTTCGGCGTCGAGACGATCCCCGTACATCTGCCGGTATCGCTCCATCAGGTTGTTGTAGGCGTTCCGGTACTCCTCCATGGTGATGATCTCGCCGTTGACCGACGCCACTTTCGACAGCTGTTGGGCCCCATAGTTCCCCACGCCCCAGAGGACGAAGACCACCACGATGGCCCCCAAAATGATTTTGATAAACCAGCTTGTCGCATGTTCCCGCATGACACTCAGCATTGCGTGTTACCCCTTGCTTCTGAATTTAGATGGATGCCAATGGTTGGCGGTTTGCGTAGGGGAGGAAAATCCCTCCGGATTCAGGTCATTATACGACATATAAATTTGCAATTTTATTAACTGCATCCTGCTTTGTCAACCATTTCATTCCCCATTTGAAAAAGACCCGCTCGGTCGCGATATCCATCCCACGGACGATCCGATCCTACCCAGGGGGCCGGGAAAGGGCCCTTCCGGTTCCCCTTGATTAAGGGAAACGGATACGATACATTGGTGTGCAATACAATAACGAGATGTTGAATCCACTTCAGCCAAAGAAGGAACCGATGGCCAAAGAAACCACTTATTGGGCAGACTACTATATTGAGAAGCGGCGGAACGTAACCGACGCAATGAAACAGATCCAGGCGGGCAAACGGATCTTCATCGGCTCCTCCTGCGGGGAACCCCAGTACCTCGTCAAGGCGCTCTGGGAGACGTCCAACTACTTCACCGACCTGGAGGTCGTCCGGCTGCTGGCCCTGGAATCCACCCCCCTGACGCTCCTGGCGAGCAAACCCCAGGGCCGGACGCTCAACATCCGCTCGTTCTACCTGGGTTCCGCCAAGGACAAGCGTCTGGCCGAAAACATGCGGTTCATCACCCCCATGAACCTGTCGGCCATCCCCCGGCTCTTTAAAAGCCGGATGCTGCCCATCCACGTGGCCCTCATCCAGGTGACGCCGCCGGACGACTTCGGGTGGATGAGCCTGGGGGTGTCGGTGGACATCACCCTGGCCGCGGCCCTCTCCGCCGATCTGGTCATCGCCCAGGTCAACGAGAAGATGCCGCGGGTTTTGGGCCAGAGCTTCATCCACGTCAACGATGTGGACATCTTCGTGGAGCACGACGAAGACGTGTTGACGGTCCGACCGTTGCCGGAACTGGAATCGGCCAACGCCATCGGCCGGCTCATCGCCCGGTTCATCGAGGATGGCTCCACCATCCAGGTCAGCCTGGGCGCCACCTCCCAGGCCACGCTGCTGGCCCTGTCGGACAAGAATGACCTGGGGGTCCACACCCAGTACATCACCGACGACATCATGCACCTGGTGGCCAAGGGGGTCATCACCAACTGGAAAAAGGGATTCAACGAGGGAAAGATGGTGGCCTCGGCGGCCATGGGCAGCGGGATGCTCTACGAGTTTCTCCACGACAACCCCTCCATCGACTTTCGTCCCTCCGACTATGTCAACGACCCGGGCATCATCGCCCAGCACAATAAAATGGTCTCCATGAACGTGGCCATGGCCATGGACCTCACCGGCCAGGCGGCCTCCGACGCCCTGCCCCACAACCATTTTTCCGGGGTCACCGGCATGCTCGATTTCGTGCGGGGCTCCTCCATGGCGCCCGGCGGCAAGTCGATCCTGATGATGACCGCCACCAGCGCCGACGGCCAGCACAGCCGGATCGTCCCCAAACTCGACGACACGGCGGTGGTGGTGCCGAGGGGCGACGTCCACTACGTGATCACCGAATACGGGGCCGTCAACCTCTTCGGGAAAAGCCTCCAGGAGCGGGCCATGGCCATGATCTCCATCGCCCATCCGGAATTTCGGGACATCCTTTTTTACAAGGCCAAGGAGATGGGGCTCCTGGGACCAGAGCGGTCCCTCAAGGAATCGATCCACGGCGTCTACCCGGCCCGTCTGGAAGAGACCCGGAAAATCGACGGCCAGGACGTGACCATCCGCCCCATCAAACCGGTGGACGAGCGGCGTATCCAGGAACATTTCTACAACCTCGAAAAAGACGACGTCATCTCCCGGTTTTTCCATGAAAAGACCAGTTTTCTCCGGGACGACATCGAGGACATCCTCCAGATCGATTATGTGGACGATCTCACCGTGGTGGCCCTGGTGGGGGAATTCGGCTTCGGCAAGATCGTGGGGGTTGGGGAGTGCCTGCTGGATCCGGCCCGGAACATGGCCGAGGTGGCCTTCTCCATCAGCCGGGAATTCCAGGGAAAAGGACTGGGCAAGATCCTCATGAAAAAACTGGCCGAGGCGGCCCGGGAAAACGGCATCGCCGGGCTGATGGCCTACACCTCGCCCGAAAACCAGGGGATGATCCAGCTCTTCAAGACCCTTCCCTACAAGGTCAAGACCGCCTTTGACGAGGACATGATCGTATTGCACTGCCGGTTCGACGAACCGGCGGATTAACCCCTTCTCTTTGTCTTTGGCGCGAAAGAGAGGATTCATTATGGGAAAAAAAATGACATGGGAAGAA
Source organism: uncultured Desulfobacteraceae bacterium (assembly GCA_964409085.1). Classification (GTDB taxonomy): domain Bacteria; phylum Desulfobacterota; class Desulfobacteria; order Desulfobacterales; family JAABSP01; genus JAABTD01. Next base: position 41,919 of record CAYPCE010000011.1, read on the forward strand.
ATGAAAAAAAAATATCCTGATGAATGGCTGCTTATAACTGATTTTGATTTGGATAATTCAGGCCATATTATCGCCGGTTGTGTCCGTCGTCATTCAAAAGATAAGGATACTGTTTATCGCCGGCCGGCTTTGAACAAGTCAACTGCTTTCAGGTATACTGGAAAATCCGATTTTGCCGGTATTAGGAGTCATGCGGAAAACCATAACATCATTTGATACAGGTAAACATCATATACATCTTGAATTGATAATTACTGACCTCAAGGGGTTAAAGCACAGTGTTTCGGGAATTTTGGATACTAGGGCTCCGAAGACCGAGTTTTCTGATTTGTTTCTGGCACATACCGGATTTATCGAATTTGCTGAAGAAACGAAAATCAAACCAGGTCTACAGACTCAAAAATACGGAAAAACAAGTCTGCCATCCATGATCATTTGCGGTCATGAAATGAATGACTTCGAAGTTTTTGTATCTTATTTTGAGACATCGTGGGGTGTTGATGCGCTGATAGGGCTTGATTTTTTTCGCCGTTTTCTGATTACAGTCGATTTTTTAGGCGGCAATCTGATCGTTGAACCCTATGAAACCAGTAAACTTCATCCGGATGGATAACAAAGCAACCAAACGGAGACCATAATGGACCGATCAGACATCGAACGGGTCCTGGAAAAATGCGAGTTTTTCAAGGGCCTGGAAAAAACCGACGTCGGAAAAATCGCCGAGCTGTGCGGCTCGGAAAGCTACGAGGCCGGCGAATACGTGTTTCAGCAGGGCGATTTCGGCGAACACCTCTACATCATCGCCAACGGCCACGTCTTCTTGGAGCGGTCCATGGACCTGGGGGCGCGGAAAGGAAGCGTGGTCATCGGCGCCCTGGGCAGGGGACGCGTCCTGGGCTGCTGGTCGACGCTCTTGGGCGAGCCCCATTTCCTCATGTCGTCGGCCACCTGCCAGAAACCCACTACGGTGGTCTCCCTGCGGGGCGCCGACCTCAGGGAGATGATGCTTGAAAACACCGGCATGGGACTCAGCGTCATGGAAAAATTCTGCTTTCTGCTGCGGGACCGGATCCAGGCGGCCTACGGCGCCCTGGAAAAAATCTGAACGGAGTCTGCCGAGATGAACGATGACGCCGCTGCCGCCGACGCCAAGGCGGAAGAGGAAGCGATACTGGCGGATATCGCCCAGCAAGTCGAAACCTTTGAAAAAGACCGGGGAAATCTCATCCCCATGCTCCAGGCCATCCAGGAAAAGCACCAGTATCTGCCCGAGGGGGCTGTCCAGATGGTGGGCCGGAGGCTGGGCATTCCCGCCAGCGAGGTGTACGGGGTGGCCACCTTCTATAACGCCTTCCGGTTCAATCCGCCGGGGAAGCACCCCATCAAGGTCTGTCTGGGCACCGCCTGCCATGTCCGGGCCGGGGACATCATCCTGGAGAACTTCGAGCGGAAGCTGGAGATCAAGGAAGGCCAGACCACAGATGACCGGGAGTTCAGCATTGAACGGGTGGCCTGCGTCGGCTGTTGCGCCCTGGCGCCGGTGGCCCTCATCGGAGAGACGGTCCACGGCCACATGGCGCCCAGCAAGGTGGAAGGTCTGCTGATGCGCATCCAGATCGAAAAGGAAAAAGCGGAAAGGGAACGAAAACAGCATGAATCCGCCCAATGACAACGGCCCCCAGGCGGCCTACGCGGCCCTCCGGACCGAAGCCGACGAGCAAAAGGAGGCGTTCAACACCGCGCCGGTCCCGCGGATTCACATCGGCATGGCCACCTGCGGCATCGCCTCGGGCGCCATGGACACCAAGGCCGCCTTCGAAGAGACC
>CAYPCE010000012.1:0-43286 GCA_964409085.1 uncultured Desulfobacteraceae bacterium
GCGGCGTCAGCAGGGGGAGAAAGCTGCCGGAAAAGCAGGAATCGTAGACGAAGATAACACGGCCGGAAAGGGTTTGCTGAATTGCATCTAGCCAGCGGTCGAGGGTTTCGGCTTTCAGGGCGCCCGAAGCAGATGTATCCAGCGTGAAGGCGCCCCTGTTGCCGTGACCGGTCATGAAAACCAGGAGTTCGTCGGCTGGGTTTTCCGGGTCCATGACCCATTCGGTCAGGGACTGGGCCAGGTTGTCGTGGGTGCAGTCGGCATCGATGTCGTTAAGATCGCCGTCGCCGTCCACATCCCGGTTTTCGGCGCTGAGGTAGTAGATGTTTTCGCGGGTGTAGCCCTGGTAGAGCAGGGCGTTGTAGGCGTAATCCGCGATGGTTTTGGTGTCGGGCCATAGGCTGTTGCCGGGGTAGGGGCCGCTGCCGGCCGCGACGACGGCTTTGTTGTTGGGTGGGGCTTTGGAGAAGGTGACGGCGCCGAGGAGTTCGCTGTATTCTTGGCTGTTGAAGGCGCGGAGGGTGTAGTTGCCGGGAATTTGCGGACTGGGCAGGGTGAGGCTTATTTGGGTTTCTCTTTCGATGAGGAGCGGTGATAGTTCGGTTGGTGAAGGAAGGATCGTTAAACCAAATGGCCCATCCGCCACGTAAGCCAGATTCCCGGCTACCGCGACGCTTTCAGCCCATCCCGGAGTATCGACCGTGCCGATGACAACGGGTTTTTGAGGTATTGAAGCGTCAGCTATCAGCAAGCCATCATTATCCGCCACATAGACAAGATCCCTGATGACCACTATATCTAGTGCCCTGCCCGGCGTATCGACGGCACCGACGATTACGGGATTTTCGGGGACTGATACGTCAACGATCTGCAAACCGGATTCATTACAAGCCACGTAGACTATGTCACCATCTACGGCGACGCCTCGAGCATCGCCTGGCGTGTTGACAGTGCTGACGACGAAGGGATTTTCTATGTTTGACGCGTCAATGATCTGCAACCCAAACCACGCGTCTGCCACGTAGATCAAGTTTTCAGACGCGGCGACATCGGAAGCATAGCCCTGCGTATCGAAGGTGCAGAGGACTACGAGATTTTCCGGGGTGGAAACATTCACGATCTGAAGGCCACCGTACCCATCTGCCACATAGGCCAGATTTCCCACTGCGACGACACTTACCGAATCGCCAGGTGTGTCGACGGTGCCGACAATGAGAGGGGTTTCTGGGTCCGACGTGTCCACGATCTGCAAGCCGCTGTAATCAGTAACCAAACAGGTTAGATCCTCGACCACAGCGACGTCATTAGCAATACCCGGCGTGTCGACGGTGCCGACGATAACGGGATTTTTCGGGTCGGAGACATCCACGATCTGCAAGCCGGCACGCTCATCCGCCACATAGGCCAGATCCCCGGCCACCGATATGCCATAGGCCAAACTCGGCGTGTCGACCGTCCCGACGACCGCAGAGGTTTCTGGGTCCGACGTGTCCACAATCTGCAAGCCTCCTTCCTCATCCGCCACATATACCAGGTCCAAGACCGCCGCAACCCCAACAGCATAGCCCGGCGTATTGACGGTACCGAATAACAACAGGAGATTTTGGATTCGACGCGTCCACGATCTGTAATTTGCCGTACCCGTCTGCCACGTGGGCCAGATCCCCGGCCACCGAGATGTAATATGCTAAACCTGGCGTGTCGACCGCACCGACGACCAAGGGGGCTTCTGATGCTGACACGTCTATGATCTGCAAGCCATCGCCCCCAGCCGCCACATAGGCTAAATTCCCGACCACCGTGACGGCTAAGGCCGAGCCCGGTGTGTCGATGGTAGAGACGATTACGGGAGTTTCTGGGGCGGAGATGTCAATGATCTGAATGCCGAAGTCATAATCCGCCACACAGAGCAGATCCCCAACCGCCGCGACGCCTAAAGCCCAGCCTGGCGTGTCGATGGCACCGAGGGCGACGGGATTATCTGGGTCGGAGACGTCCACGATCTGCAGGCCGCAGGAACCGACCGCCACATAAGCCAGATACCCGGCCGCCGTGACGCCAAAAGCAGAAGAGCACAGCGTTTCGATGGCACCGACTATGGAAGGATCTGCGGGGTCGGAGATGTCTACAATCTGCAAACTGTCGTCGTCCGCCACATAGGCCAGATCCTCGACCACAGCGATGTCCTGAGCTACGCCCGGCGTGTCGACAGCACCGATGATGACTGGATTTTCCGAGTTGGAGATGTCCACGACCTGCAAGCCATCGTCCCCATCCGCCACATAGGCCAGATTCCCGACCACCGTGACGGCTAAGGCCGGGCCCGGCGTGTCGACGGTGCCGATGATCGCTTTCTTATTTCCAGCGTCCACATACATGGACACCCGCGTACCCCCATCAAACCCCGCCCCTTTCAACTCGACCTTCAATTCCTTCCCCATTTCCCCACGAGTTGGGTACACCTTCTCCAGCGTCAAAGCCACATCCAGATCTTTGCTGACAAACTGTCCGGCTTCGAAGGTCAGCGTATCTTCCAAGCTATACACCCTATCCGCATCGCTGTCCCACACCTTGAAGTTGATGGTTTCCCCGTCGACTTCCGAGGACACCGGAAAGTAAAACCCCCAGTCGCCGAAAAGCTGATTGATGTTCCCCCTGCCCCGGCAGTCGTCTTCACCGCCCGGCCCGAATGCTGCAATAACATAGCCCGGTGTTTCGACCCGGTGGCCGTCCACATAAACGCGGCCGTTGACGTCCATCGTCAGGCTGCCGGGCTTCGGGGTCCAGCCGGGGTCGGCGGCAAGGCTTCCGCATGGGGAAAACAAAATCAGAAAAACCGAAATGAGAATAAAATTTTTAACGTGACCCATTCGCAACATGGCGGCGCCTCCTTTTGTAGCGAGTGCATTATGGATGCACCATAACATGCCGTTAACTAAAATCAAATTTCATTTTCAAAAACCTGCCGCTATTTGATCCCCGTCACAGTCTGCAACGCCTCGACGGCTTCCTCCAGCCCCTTCCGGTTGTCGCCCTTGGCGTCCCATCGGCTTCGCTCATCCAGAATAGCCTGGGCGCAATCGCCGCCGCCGGGGTTTATTTGGATGTCGCCGAGGTTGGCGCTTCTGCCTTCGGACAGGGTGACGGGCAGGGTCGTTTCGCCCATGTCGGGGGGAAGGAATTTCAGCGTGTAGTTTCCGGCGTCGATGGCGTCGTCGAGTTCCAGGGTGAAATTGCCGGCGGCGTCGGTTTCGGTTTCGAGGTCCGTGCCGTCGAGAATGACCGTGGCGTTGGCGACGCTCAAACCGCTGTGGCCGCCGATGGCGGGTATAGCGACGCGGCCGGTGATGCTTCGGGGTTACGGTGATCAGGTCGGTTCGGGTGCGGCTGTCTGACCCGTTGGAGCCGGCGGCTTCGAGGGTGACGGTGTAGATGCCGGGTTGGGTGTAGGTATGGGTCGTGTATTGTTCGGCGCTTGTGTCGCCGTCGCCGAATTGCCATTTCCATTGGGTGATGTCGCTGTCGCAGATGCCCCTGAAATTAACGGTCAGGGCCGCTGGGCCGCTGGTGGCGGAAGCCGTGAAATCGACGGCGATGTCGCCGTCGGTTCGAATGACCGTCAGCCGTTTGGGCAGGGAATAATTGCCATTGAAGTTTTTGGCGTAGATGTTAACGGCGTAGTCGCCGGCGATGGTGAAGTCGTCGTAGGCGCCTTCGTAGGAACCGTCGCCGTCGGGGTCGGTCAGTTCGACTTCGGGAATGGATTGGATCGGGGCATCAAGGTCGTCGCTTCCTTCCATCACCGGCGGCTTGATGACGGCCCAGACACGGGCCAAGCCGCCGGCTTCGTTGATGTCGCCGGCGGTGATAGTCGCGCTGCTGGTGCCGGTCAGGGTCAGGATGTCGGGCTCGCCGTTGACGCTGGCGGCGTTGATGACCGGCATGTCCGACATGGGCCGGTAGGCCCGTCCGATGCGGGTGTGGTTGGCGTAAAGGCGGTCGTTTTTGGTGGGGCCGGTTCCGTCCCCGTCGCTGTCGAGCATGGCGGTCTGGAAGCCGGCCATCATGTCGGCGGCGTAGTCGAAGGAATCGTCCAGGTCGCCGCCGGCGTAAACCGAGGCCCAGAAATGGAAGCCGAAGGAATGTTTGCCGGATTCGGTGGACACGGCGCGTTCGTTGTCCATGGAACTGGCGACGAGGTGGCGGCGTCTGCGTTCGATCGGCGTCAGCACGGGAAGGAAGCTGCCGGAATAGCAGCCGTCGTAAACGACGATGACGCGGCCGGAAAGCGTCTGTTGAATGGCGTCCAGCCAGCGGTCGAGAGTTTCGGCTTTGAGTTCACCTGAGGCGGAGGTGTCCAACGTAAAAGTCCCTTTATTGCCGTGGCCGGTCATGAAAACCAGAAGTTCATCTGCCGGGTTTTCCGGGTCGTTGACCCATTTGATCAAGGCGTGGACCATTGTTTCATAAGAACATTCCGCGTCGATGTCGTTCAGTTCGCCGTCGCCGTCCACATCCCGGTTTTCGGCGCTGATGTAATAGATGTTTTCGCGGGTGTAGCCTTGGTAGAGCAGGGCGTTGTAGGCGTAATCGGCGATGGTTTTAGTGTCGCCCCAAAGGCTGTTGCCGGGGTAAGGGCCGCTGCCGGCAACGATGACGGCTTTGCTGTTGGGCGGGGCTTCGGAGAAGGTGACGGCGCCGATGAGTTCACTGTATTCCTGGCTGTTGAAGGCTCGAAGGGTGTAGCTGCCGGGAAGGCTGGTGGGGGGGATAATCAAGCTGATGCGGGTTTCCTCTTCGAGGATAACAGGTGAGAGTTCAGCCGGAATTGGAAGAATTGTCAACCCGCTGCCATCATTCGCCACATAGACCATCTCCGGCCACCGCGACGTCGATAGCCGCGTCCGGTGTGTCGAAGGCGCCGATGAGCACGGGATTTTCTGGAATGGAGACGTCCACCACCTGCAAATCGCCGTCCTCATCCGCCACATATGCCAGATCCCCGTCTGCCGTAATGCCCTCAGCATAGCTCTGAGTGTCGACCGTTCCGACGATAACTGGATTTTCCGGGTTGGATACGTCCACGATCTGCAAGCCGTTGTCCCCATTTGCCACATAGGCCAGATTCTCGGCTGCAGCGACGCCGCAAGCCGGGCCCTGAGTGTCCACGGTTCCGACGATAACGGGATTTTCCGGGTTGGATACGTCCACGATCTGCAGGCCGCCTCCACCATCCGCCACATAGACTATTTCACCGACTGCAGCAACGCCTTCAGCCCTGCCCTGCGTGTCCACGGCGCCGACAATAACCGGATTTTCCTGCACGGAAACGTCAACGATCTGTAAGCCGCTGTATCCATCCGCCACATAGACTATGTCGCCGACTGCATAGACGCCGTAAGTCCGGCCCGGCGTGTCGACGGCGCCGATGATCGGATTTTCCAGCGAGGAAACGTCAACGATCTGCAAGCCGCCTTCCCCATCCGCCACATATGCCAGATCCCCGACCCCTGCCACGCCTTTAGCCAAGCCCGGCGTGTCGACGGCGCCGACGATGACGGGATTTTCAGGGTTGGAGACGTTCACGAGCTGCAAGCCACCGCCCCCATCCGCCACATATGCCAGATCTCCGACCCCTGCCACGCCTTTAGCCAAGCCCGGCGTGTCTACAGCTACGAAGGTATATTCAGGGTCGGTGACGTCAATGATCTGCAATCCGCCTTCCCCATTCGCCAAATATGCCAGATCCCCGACTATCGTGACGCCTTCAGCCTCGATTTGGGTCTCGACGGCGCCGATGAGGACAGGTTTATCCGGGGCCGAGACGTCCACGACCTGCAACCCTCTTTTAATGATACCCCCACTCCCCGAAAATCGGGTTGATCTTCCCCCGCCCCCGGCAATCGGATTCGCCACCCGAACCGAAGGCCCCAATCTCGTAGCCCGGTCGTTTGATCCGCTCGCCGTTCACGAACACGTGGCCGTGGATGTCCATGGTCAGGCCGCCGGGTTTCGGGGTCCAGCCGGGGTCTTCGGCGGCAACGCTGCCGGCAAAAAACAAAATCGCAAAGAGGGTCAGGAAGGAAGCAAGGGCCTTGGGGTTATTGCCTTGGGGATGCATGACGCCCTCCTTTGGCCGTTGGCCAGCAGGGTGTTGGAAATGGACGAATAATCTATTGTATAGACAGGTTCCCGAGATCAAAGCAACCTTTTTTTCGGGCGCCGTCGACTGCTTCTATCGGGTCGGTTATGGGATGGGATAATAATGGTAGGGTTAGGGGCGATACCGGCGTGGATTTTAATGACAGATTCAGTCAGGGGATACCCCTACATCCCCCAAACGGTAATAGCTTTATCCTCATGCATTTCTTCTCTCCGAAAAATCTTATCCCCCCATTTCCGCCCCTCCCGCCGATCAAACACCACCAGATGCCCCTCGTCGGCGCCGCATTTGTCCATGTAGTCGGCGGTCTGCGCCAGTCCTTCGGCAATCGTGGCCTTCCGGCTCTTGTAAAGGATTTTCAACTCGATCACGACCTTCTGCACGCCCCCTTCATGCCGCCAGGACACCAGCAAATCGGCCCGCTTTCGACCCAATCCGTATTCCCGGTCGATCCGCCCCCCCGCGTTGACGACGCGCTGCAAAAACGCCTGCAGCAGCAAGTGGGGTCCGGCTTCCTTGTATTGAAAGCGTTCGATCCAATGTTCCGAATGCTCCCTGAAGAAATCCTGAAACGCGGCCATGAGCTTGTTCGCGTCCAGCCGGCCGTCGGGCAGCTTGTACCAAACCGCCTCGTGGTGAATGGTCTGTTGGGTGGAATAGGTCAGTTGCCGGGGAATGATCTCCGCGTAGATCGGATTGGCGATTTTTAAACCCCCTTCCGGGGCGAGGATTCCCAAATCCCGGACGTACTGAATGTCGTCGTCCGGCAAATCCAGCGGGTTGCTTTCTCCCTGAAGAATCGGCGAAATCACCCGTCTCACCCGTTCCTCTTTCAGCTTGTCCGCCAATTGATCCAGATGGGTTTCCCGTCGCAAAATCAGATTTTCCTTTGCCGTTTCGATCATTTCTTTTGAAATTGGAACGCGCCGGTCCCCGCCGCTTTCCATTTCAAAGCAGACCTCGTAAGCCAGAGCGTTCACGAGCCAGGGCTGCCCGCCGGAGTAGTCCCAAATTAGCGATTTGGCTTCATCCTCAAATGGCTGGCCGGTCTCGTTCTCATGTTCCTTGAGCAACGCCGCCGTCTCGTGTTGACTGAAATTTCCCAATCGAAGGGATTTCGCCTTGATGTTAAAGGCGCTGCCGCCGGTAATGACGGCTTCTTCCCGATGCGAATGAATCCGGTAGTCCCGGACGTCCCGGACCCCGCAGAGGATGATCGAACACGGAAAAGATTCCGTTTTTCTATCGTAGCCCGATCGAATTTGCCGCAAAACGGATATCAGCGTGTCCCCAACCAGCGCGTCGATTTCATCCACCAGTAAAACCAACGGCTTTTTCAGGCGCAGGGCCCATTGGGTCAACGCCTCGTTCAGCGCCGCGTCCTCTCCGCTCCGATCCAAAACGTCCGGCCAGATTTTATAAGGAAAGTCGTCTTCCAGATGGATTCGGGCACGGGTTCCCAATTCGTTCAGGATCGTCTTCATTCCCCTAGCCACGTTTTCCCGGGCCGATTGCCCGGCTTCCACGTTCATGTACAAGCAGACATATTTTCCTTCCCGATTGACGTGAGCCATCAACGCCAGCAAGCTCGACGTTTTCCCCGTCTGCCGGGGCGCGTGGAGGACGAAATATTTTTTTTGATCGATCAAACGCTCAATGTCTTCCAGATCGAAACGCTCTATCGGCGGCAGGCAATAATGTTCATCGCAATTCACCGGTCCGGCCGTGTTGAAATATTTCATGGTCGCCTCCTTTGGTTCGCGCTACACCTGCATCAGCAAATGGGGGCTGGCTTAAAAAGTTCATAACGCTCTCCCGTGCTCGGTTGCGGATCTCCCAAAGCCGGGTTGAGATGGCCTTGAGAAATCTTTGGCAACGCGATGATTTTGAGCATAACGGGTTTATGATTATCCAATTCGCCGCCCCAAGTCAAAACCATTTGACAAACCCGCCCCTTTCGGGTTGAATTTGCAATTTTTGTCGGGATGCTTAGCGTAGGCGACAGCGGTTTTCGGGGCGCCCTCAAGGGGCTTTCGGCCCAAGAACCGTGAGAATATCATAAGAGAGAGGAACGACCATCATGTCCAATCCCATGGCGAAAATCGATCCGGTGCGGTTCGGGCCGGACAGTACCTTTAAATTCAGATGCCACCCCGGCGTCAAATGTTTCACCAAGTGCTGCCGGGGCATCAATATTATTCTGACGCCCTACGACATCATCCGGCTCAAGAACCGGCTGGAGCTGTCGTCCGAGGAATTTCTGGCCATCTATACGAAACCGGAGATCCTGGAAAAGACCGACCTGCCGGTGGTGACGCTCAAACTGTTGGACGACGACCAGGAATCCTGCCCGTTCGTGCGGGACGACAAGGGCTGCATTGTCTACGAGGACCGGCCCAGCACCTGCCGGTATTATCCCCTGGGGGTGGCCTCCCTGAGCCACAAGGAGGGGGCGGACGACGAGGGGTTTTATTTTTTCGTCAACGAGCCCCACTGCCTCGGGTTCGAGGAAGACAAGGAATGGACCGTCAAGGAATGGCGCTGGGACCAGGGAGTGGACGTCCACGACGAGATCAACGCCGAGTGGACCGACCTGGTGGTGCGGAAGCGCTCTTTCCCCGCCCACATCAAGCTGACCGACAAGAGCAAGCGGATGTTCTTCATGGTCAGCTACAACATCGATAAGCTAAAGCAGTTCGTTTTCGAGAGCAGCTTTTTGCAGCGTGTGGACGTCGATCCGGAGACCGTGGAGAAGATCCGGAACGACGAGGTCGAATTGTTGAAGTTCGGCCTGCGGTGGCTCAAGGAGGTGTTGTTTGACGAGAGCCGGGTTTATGGTCGCGGCGGTGCAGCGGAGGCGGAATAAGGGCGCGAAGGGATGACCCGGCGTCCCCGCCGACGGTACCGGGCGGCGGGGACGTCAGCGCCGTCGGATCAGGAATAGTCGCCGTAGGCCAGTTCTTCCCAGCCGCTGGGCCGGTTGATCCGCTCCCCGATGTCCACACCGAAAAACGCTTCGACGGGCTGGAGGATCTCCGGATTTTCCCGATGGACGGTCCGGATTGCCGCCATCACCGTTTTGAGGGCCTTTCTGGTGAGTTTGCCCAGGGGCCGGCGGCAGTCGCCGGCAGGCATCCCGAGGATGTTCATCAGGGCCTTGGTTGGCAGGGGGTTGCGGGCCCGGAACATGACCTCGCCCCAAGGGGTTTCCTCCTGGGTTTTGACCATGATGATGTTGAAGAGCGGGGCCAGGGCGGTTTTGAGTTTCTCGGCTTCGGCAACGTTTCCTTCCCGGACCAGCGACACCATTTTGGCCACGGCGCCGGGAACGATGTTGGAGGCCACGGAGATCACGCCACCGGCCTTGACCACCGGATCGGTCATCATTTGAAACGTCATGCCGTCGTCGCCCGAGAGGATGGTCATGTCCGAGCCGCAGCACTCCCGGGTCCACCGCATGTTGTCGATGTTGGCCGTGGCTTCTTTGACCGTCCGGACGTTTGGATACTTTTTATGGGCGATGGCCAAATCTTCGGGCAGCAGTTGGGTGCCCGTCCGGCCCGGAATGATATAGGGAATGATCTCGACTTGGGGAAAAGCGGCCGCCACGGGCTCGATGTATTCCCGGCGGATCTCCAGGGAGCTGGGACCGTTGTAATACGGGTCCACCAGCAGCACCGCTTTCACCCCCAGGTGGGCCGCATGTTCGGTGGCATCCATGGCCTCCTGGGTATTGTTGCTGCCGGTGCCGGCGATGCAGAGGCACTTGCCCTTGACGCCCTTGGCCACCGCTTCGATGACGGCGTTATGCTCTTTCCACGACAGGGACGGGCTCTCCCCGGTGGTTCCGACAGCGAGAATGCCGGTGATGCCGTTGGCCACCTGGTATTCGATCAGTCGGTCGAGGCCGCGGTGGTCGATGGCGCCGTTTTTAAAGGGCGTCACCAGTGCAGTGAAACATCCTGTCAGCATAAAAACCCCCTTTTGACGGAATTTGCGCTTGATCAAAATCAGCTTCATTTTATAGATCAACCCTGAAGTTTTTTCAACCGATAACTGATCCAAAAAGGACGTATGATGGAACCTGCAAAAAACGTTGACGACTATATCGAACAACAGCGCGCCGCCATCTCCCAAAACCCCGAGTGCGGCACGTCGTATTACAATCTCGCCATCGGTCTGCTGGGACAGCGGAAATTCGGCGAGGCCGAAGAGGCCCTCCACAAGGCCATCGAGTGCAGCCCCACCCTGGCCGAGGCCTATGTCCAGCTGGGGGGGATCTGCCTGCAGCGGGGCGATCTGGACGGCTGTCTGGATTTCAACACCCGGGCCGTCAACTGCCGGGCCCAGTTCTCCGAAGGATACGGCAACATCGGGTTCGTTCACTTGCAGCGGGGCGACGCGGACAAGGCGATCCCGGCCCTGGAGAAGGCCATCCGGTATAACCCCAATTTCCTCCAGGCCCACGCCACCCTGGCCAACGCTTATCTCATGACCGGCCTGTTCGACCAGGCCATCGAGACGAATCTGAAGGTGCTGGAACTGGAGCCCGAATTCGCCGTGGCCCACCACAACCTCTCCATCGCCTATCTGGAAAAGGGGGACCACGAGTCGGCCATCCAACACAACGACCGGGCCAGGGAGCTGGGGTACAAAGTGCCCCCGGAATTCCAGAAGGAGATCGACAAGCATCGATAGGCGGCCGGCCATGCCCCTGTTCGAATACCGCGTCTACGGACAACCGACGGCCCCCGGCGACGACCTGTGGGACCGGCCCCTCCCCCAGGATCGACGGGGGGCGGCGGCCTCCGATGGCACGGCCCCCTTCACTCACGGGGCCTACTTCAGGGCTGCCCGGGCCTTTCTGGAAGGGGAAGCGCAGCCCGTGCTCCGGGCGGCATTGAACGACGCATCGGGAAAGGCGGTGCCCGGTGAGGCCATGGGGCCGGTCTGCATCGACCTCAAAAAGCACGGCGCATTTTATCATCCCGCCAAAGTGACGGCTGCCGGCGCTTCAGGGGCGCTGGTGCTCAATGTGGCGGTTTCGGGCGCCGGCCGGGCGCTCCTGGAAAAGGAATGTGACTGCCTCGATCGAATCCAGGGTCGGGGGCCGACGCCGGCCGTTCCCCGGGTGTATGCCAGCGGGACGATTCCCACAAAACACGATCGTCCCGTGAGCCTGTTTTTAGGGGAATGGTTTTCAGGATATCGGGAGTTCCATCTCTCCGAAGACGAGGCCGGGGCCCGGCGGATGATCGTATGGGATGACCCGAAGGGCCGGTATTTTCTGACACCGGAGGAGACGGCCGGCCTCTATCGGGGCGCGGCCGAGATCCTCACGGACCTCTACGATGCCGAGACATTCGAACAGGTCCATCCGTGGCATCACGGGGCCGGCGACTTCGTGGCGAAACCCGGTGGCGGGTCCGTTCCGGTCAAGCTCGTGACGGTGCGGGGGTACGGGACGGCCATGGCCCGTCCCGACAGCGGGGATCCGGCCTCGCTTTTGCAGGCCCTCCTTCTTTTTCTCCTCAACCTTTCCATCTGGACCCGGTTGGACCGGCTCGACGGGGTCGGGGAGGTGGTCTGGTCCGATGACCGGGCCGTGGCCGCCACCGTGGCCGGGTTTTTCGACGCCCTGGAGCGGAAGCCGACCCCGGCGGTCCTGCCCGAACCCCTCGCCCTTTGTTTCCGGGCCTTCCTGTCGGTGTGCAGCCCCGGGGATCTGATGGCGGTGGCCGATTCTCTGGTGGCGGCCTATCCGGACAACGCACCGGAGGTCCCGGTCATCCGGGCTCATCTGTCCTCTCACCTCCGAGACCTCCACCGGGCGTTGGACGCCCGGATTTAAGACCCAACGGCGTCTGGAGGGTAAACCGGCGGGTTGCGGACGGTCCGGTTCCGTCGGTGGGAAAGGTTCGTTCCCAGAATATCCCTTTTCCCCGCCGGTCCAGGATCACGACAGCGGACGTCCGGGTCCCATATCCCTCGGACACAATGAACACGGGGGAGAGCATCCGCTCCCGATCGAGCCCCACGCCGGTATCGGGGAGCTGGTGGTCCGGGGCCCGGGAGCGGTCTCCGAGCAGGTTCAGGAGCGATTCCGGCTCGGGGTGGCCCCCGGAAAGGGTTTTTTCCAGAGCCGCTTTCCCCTGTTCCACTTTGGGCCAGGGCGTGTCCAGGAGCGCGTTGCTGAGACCGTGAATGCCCGGTGTCACCGTTGTGATGCCGGGTCCCCGATTGGAATAGTGGTAGAGGCCGGTTTGGTCCATTACCAGGAGGTTGAAGCCATTGTAGGCTCGGGCGGTCTTCTGAAGTCGTTCCAGGAATGGGCGGGCGGCGTCTTCTCCGTTGAGAAAATCGGTGACCAGACGCCCCCGGGAAGCGGCGCCCGGACGGAGGGAGGCCGGGTCGCGGTAGTTGGTCAGTGCCGCGAACCGCCCGGAGCGGGAGATGCCCATCCAGGTCCCCCCTTCCTGCAGGTCCCGGCCGGCCAGGAGGGACGGTGCGTCCTCCCAGAAATGGAGGGGGGCGGTGGGACGGTTGTGGAATTCATCGCGGTTGGCGGCGAGAATGAAGGGAAAGTCCCGATGGTGTCGATAGGAAAAAAGAATCAGGCACATCTCTCTGCATTGACCTCCTGTCTGGAAATATGGTACTAGACGATTTTTTATTTGTTAAGACCTTTTCCCACCAGAGGCGAACCCCAAGCAGGAGGATCGGCATATGAAAGAAGTGGTCATTGTCAGCGGCGCCAGAACCGCCATCGGCGCGTTCGGCGGCGGATTGAAAAGCGTTTCCGTGGTGGAGTTGGGCGCAGCGGCCATCCGCGAGGTGTTTCAGCGGATCAAGATGAAACCGGCGGCGAACGACGCCGTCCTGGCCATGGGGCCGGACAAGTTGAAGGACCGGGGACCCATCGACCTGGAAAAAGAGAGCCCCGACTGGGACGCATCGTTTGCCCCGGTCAATGTGGATGAAGTGATCATGGGCAACGTCCTCCAGGCCGGCCAGGGGCAGAACCCCGGCCGGCAGGCCATGATCCGGGCCGGCCTGCCCAAGGAGACCCCGGCCATGAGCATCAACAAGGTCTGCGGGTCGGGCCTGAAGGCCATCGCCCTGGGGGCGTCGGCCATCATGACCGGGGGCGCGGAGGTGGTGGTGGCCGGCGGCCAGGAGAACATGAGCCAGGCCCCCATGGCCCTGCCCAAGGCCCGGTGGGGCCACCGGATGGAGTTGACCGGCGTGGGCGACATCTACGATCTCATGGTCTTCGACGGCCTTTACGAAATTTTCTACGGCTACCACATGGGGCTGACGGCGGAAAACATCGCCGACCTTTACGGCATCGGCCGGGAGGAGCAGGACGAACTGGGCGTGCTGAGCCATCAGCGGGCCGTGGGGGCCATCAAGGAAGGGATTTTCGCCGAAGAGATCGTGCCCGTTACCATCAAATCCCGCAAGGGCGACACGGTCTTCGACACCGACGAGCGGCCCATGGAGACCAGCATGGAAAAGATGGCCAAGCTGCGGCCCGCTTTTAAAAAAGACGGCTCCGTGACGGCAGGCAACGCCTCGGGCATCAACGACGCCGCCGCCGCGGTGCTGCTGATGAGCGCCGAAAAGGCTAAGGACCTGGGGCTGGAGCCCCTGGCCCGGATCAAGGCATTCTCTTCGGGCGGACTGGACCCGGCCTACATGGGGCTCGGTCCGGTTCCCGCCATCCGGAAGGTGCTGGCCTCCACGAACATGACCGTGGCCGACATGGACACCATCGAACTCAACGAGGCCTTCGCGGCCCAGGCCATCGGCTGTATGCGGGAATTGGGGATCCCGACGGAAAAGCCCAACGAACTGGGCAGCGGCATCTCCCTGGGCCACCCCATCGGGGCCACCGGCGCCCGCCAGATGGTGACCGCCATTCACCAGATGAGACGAAAGGGTTACAGCACCGGTCTGATCAGCATGTGCATCGGCGGGGGCATGGGGATGGCCATGGTCATCGAGCGGTAATTCCGGATTTTTATTGCAATATTTCAAATCTTTAGTTATATATAATTCTGAATCGAATCCTCGGGTACCCCCCGAAATCATGGACAGGAGATGAGAATGGATATTCCGAGAAAGCTGGGCGTACTGGTGGTTTTCGGCGTGCCCGCCATCATCGGCGGCGGCATTGTCTATGCGTTGTTCGGTACTTACACCCCTGTGGTGGCCTACGAGGCGATGCTGTTAGTCGCTGCCGGTGGATTGGTCAGCCGATAAGCCGTCCGGCGCCCCCGCGCCCGTCCCCCCCCAATCCGCTTCGGGATCCGGCCTCCGGCGCCGCACGGTTTTCGCGCTGACAAAACGGGCATCGCGGCCATCGGGCGGGGGCTCCGGCCGGTAATGGCGGGGGAGAGGGGATCGGCCCGGGGGGATGGAGGCACCATTGCCGGAGGCATCCCGTAGCACCATTGTCTGGTTTTTCCTGGCGGTGTTCCTGCTCTCCAGTTTCCTGTTGGGGTGGTTGCTGCTGCCGTTCCTGTCGATTATCGTGGTGGCATCGGTGGTGACGGGCGTCTTCAAGCCCCTGTATGGGGTGATGGCGAAAAAGATCCGTCCGGGCGCGGCCTCTTTCATCACCTGCCTGGTCATCTTTCTGGTGCTGTTCATCCCCATCGTTCTGCTGGTCGGGGTGCTGTCGAAGGAGGCCTACGA
The DNA here is from genome assembly GCA_964409085.1 of uncultured Desulfobacteraceae bacterium. GTDB lineage: Bacteria > Desulfobacterota > Desulfobacteria > Desulfobacterales > JAABSP01 > JAABTD01. Next base: position 14,864 of record CAYPCE010000012.1, read on the forward strand.
CATGTACCTCACGGCCCGGGGCGCGGACCTCCGCAACCACATCCAGCGCCTTTTCGAGAGCAACGAACTCCTGGAGCGGACCCGGAACCTGCTGGCCCACTTCAATATCCCGTTGACCGTGAAGGAAATCAACAGGGCCATTCCGGAGATCGGCAAGGTGGTCGGCCTGTTTCTGTACGAACAAGCCAACGCCATCGCCTCCAACATTCTGAAGTTCCTGATGAACTTTTTCTTTATGCTCCTGGTGACCTTTTTTCTGCTCATCGACGGGGACCGCCTGATTGCGTTCATCATCGATCTCTGCCCCCTTCCGGAAGACCAGGAGGAAAAGCTCATCGGGAAGTTCCGGGACATGGCCGGGGCCATCATCGTCGGAAACGGCCTCTGTGGACTGATCCAGGGGATCGCCGGGGGGATCGCTTTCGCCGCGGCCGGCATCTCCTCGGCCTATCTCTGGGGCGTCATCATGACGATCCTGGCCTTTCTGCCCATCGTGGGCATCGGCCTCGTGCTGATGCCGGCCGCCGCTTATCTCATGCTGGGGGGGCACACTCTGGCGGGGATTCTTTTCCTGATGTTTTATGTGGTCCTGTCCGGCGGGGTGGAATACCTGCTGAAACCCCGGCTGGTGGGCAGCCGGGTGCAGATGCACACTCTGCTGGTCTTTCTCGCCATTATCGGAGGGCTGAAGCTGTTCGGCATACTGGGAATCCTTTATGGCCCCCTGGTGGTAACCGCCTTTTTGACCCTGACGGATATTTATAACACCAGTTATCGAAACCTGGTGCGATCCGCTTGAGGGACGGAATCGAGACGCTATGACAACCGAAACCGATCGACTGCCCGAGATCAGCATCGCCAGCGAGATGAAGCGATCCTATCTCGATTACGCCATGAGCGTGATCATCGGGCGGGCCCTCCCGGATGTCCGGGATGGTCTCAAACCCGTGCATCGTCGCGTCCTGTACGCCATGCACGAGCTGAAAAACGACTGGAACAAACCCTATAAAAAGTCCGCCCGCATTGTGGGCGACGTCATCGGTAAATACCACCCCCATGGCGACAGCGCCGTCTACGACGCCATCGTCCGGATGGCCCAGAGCTTTTCCCTTCGCTACCCCATGGTGGACGGCCAGGGCAACTTCGGCTCCGTGGACGGCGACCCGCCGGCGGCCATGCGGTACACCGAGGTCCGGATGGCCAAGATGGCCCATGAAATGCTGGCCGATCTGGAAAAAGAGACCGTCGACTGGGTAGACAATTACGACGAGTCCCTCACCGAGCCGTCGGTGCTGCCGGCCAAGCTTCCGTCTCTCCTGATCAACGGGACCTCGGGAATCGCCGTGGGCATGGCCACCAACATCCCGCCCCACAATCTGACCGAGATCATTTCGGCCCTGAAGACCCTCATCGACGATCCCGCCATTTCCCTGGAAGAACTGATGCAGCACGTGCCGGGTCCCGACTTTCCCACCGCCGGGGTCATCTACGGCGTGGACGGCATCCGGGACGCTTACCGGACCGGCAGGGGGGTCATCCGGATTCGGGCCAAATCGGAGGTGGAGGAAGATCCCAAAACCGGGTCCGAAACCATCGCCGTCTACGAAATCCCCTACCAAGTCAACAAGTCGAAGCTTATCGAAAAGATCGACCAGCTGACCAAGGAGAAGGTGATCGAGGGGATCCGCTTTGTGCGGGACGAGTCCGACCGGCAGGGAATGCGCATCGCCATCGCCCTGAAGCGGGACGCCATGGCCGAGGTGGTGATCAACCAGCTCTACAAGCACACCCAGATGGAGACCAGTTTCGGGATCAATTTCCTGGGGGTCCTCCACAACCGGCCCCAGGTCTTTTCCCTCAAGGAACTCCTGGAGCAGTTCGTCCGCCACCGGAAGGAGATCATCGTCCGGCGGACCCGGTACGACCTGCGCAAAGCCGAGGAACGGGCCCACATTTTGGAAGGGCTCAAGATCGCCCTGGACAACCTCGACGAAGTGGTGGCCCTGATCCGGGCCTCCAAGAACGCGCCAGAGGCCAAAGAGCGGTTGATGGACCGCTTCGGGCTGTCGGCGGCCCAGGCCCAGGCCATCCTGGACATGCGGCTCCACCGGCTCACGGGCCTGGAGCGGGAAAAGATCATCGAAGAATACGAGCAGGTGCTCAAGGACATCGCCTGGTATAAGGAGATTCTCGGCAGCGAGCGGATCGTGCTCAACATCATCAAGGAAGAGCTGACCGCCCTCCAGGATGCCTACGGCGACGAACGGCGCACCGAGATCGTGGCCTCCACCCGGGAGCTGACCATCGCCGACATGATCGCCGAAGAGGACATGGTGGTCACCATCACCCGGAGCGGCTACATCAAGCGGAATCCCATCACCCTCTACACCAGCCAGCGGCGGGGCGGCCGGGGCAAGACCGCCATGGGGATGAAAGAGGACGATTTCGTCTACCTCCTCTTCGTGGCCTCCACCCACCACACCTTTCTCTTTTTCACCAACCTGGGACGGGTCTACTGGTGCAAGGTCTACGACATCCCCCAGGCGGGGCGGTCTTCCCGGGGCAAGGCCATCGTGAACCTGCTCGAGTTCGGAAAGGACGAAACGCTCACTACGGTGCTGGCCGTACCGGAATTCAAATCCGACGCCTTCATCCTCATGGCGACCCGGAAAGGGATGGTCAAAAAGACCGACCTCATGGCCTACAGCCGCCCCCGGGCCGGGGGGATTATCGCCATCAATCTGATGGACGACGATGAACTGATGGCGGCCCGGATCACCGACGGCGGCATGAACGTCTTTCTGGGCTCCGCTAAAGGCCAGTCGATCCGGTTCCATGAGTCGGATGTGCGGACCATGAGCCGGGCCGCCCAGGGCGTGCGGGGCATGAACCTGTCCGCCGACGACCACCTGGTGGGCATGGAGGTCCTGAGCCACGGCCAGACGCTGTTTACCGCCACGGAAAACGGTTACGGCAAGCGGACCGCCATCGACGAATACCCCCTCCGCCGCCGGGGCGGCAAGGGCGTCATCACCATCAAGACCAGCGAGCGGAACGGCCGTGTGGTGGCCATCCTCCTGGTGGAGGAGGACGACGACCTGATGCTCATGACCGACAGCGGCAAAATCATCCGGATGCCGGTCGCCGGCATCTCGGTCATCAGCCGGAACACCCAGGGCGTCAAACTCATGAATCTGGAAACGGACGAGCGGGTGGTGGGCGCGGCGCGGCTGGCGGAGAAGGAAGAGGAAATGGAGGAGGAGGAGGAGGAAGAAGAAGAAGAAGAAGGGACAGAGGGACAGAGGGACAAAGGGACAGAGGAACCGGACGCGTAATGGAGACCTTCATGGACGTGAAGATCGGTGTTGTGGGCGGCGGCTCCTGGGGGACGGCGTTGGCCAACCTGCTGGCGGTCAAGGGCTATCCCATCGACTTGTGGGTGTACGAGCCCGAGGTCCGGGAGTCCATCGAGGCCAGACGGGAAAACGAGTGGTTTCTGCCGGGGGTGACCCTGTCGCCCAACCTCTCCGCCACCAATGATCTGGAGCGGGTTGTCGGCGGCCGGGACCTGCTCCTGGTGGTGGTCCCCTCCCATGTGATGAGGGAAACGGGCCGGAAGATGGCGGGGGTGGTGGCGGACAGGACCACCGTGGTAACGGCGTCCAAGGGCATCGAGAACGGCACCCACCTGACCATGACCGGGGTTCTGGCCGACACCCTCACCGGGATCCGGCCGGACCGGCTGGCGGTCCTGTCGGGGCCCTCCTTCGCCAAGGAGGTGGCCCGGCGGGTGCCCACGGCGGTCACGGCGGCCTCGCCCTCCCCGGCAACGGCACAGAAAGTCCAGCAGGCGTTCGCCACCCCGGCCTTCCGGGTCTACACCAGCGAGGACGTCATCGGCGTGGAACTGGGGGGCGCCGTCAAAAACGTCATCGCCATCGCCGCGGGCATCATCGACGGGCTGGGGCTCGGCCTCAACACCCGGGCGGCGCTCATCACCCGGGGGCTCACCGAGATCCGCCGCCTGGGGGTCAAAATGGGCGCCAACCCCCGCAGCTTCACCGGGCTGGCGGGCATCGGCGACCTCATCCTGACCTGCACCGGCGACATCAGCCGGAATCACACCGTGGGCCGGAAGATCGGCGAAGGGATGACCCTCACGGAAATTCTCAGGGACATGCGGATGGTGGCCGAGGGCGTCAAAACCGCCAAGTCGGTCTACAACCTCTCCCGGAAACTCGGCGTGGAAATGCCCATCTCCCACGAGATCTACCATGTCCTCTACGACGAGGTCTCCCCGTCCGAGGCGTTGCAGCGGTTGATGACGCGGGATTTGAAGGAGGAACTGGATGAACATTGAAAGAGGCTTTCTTTGTCCCTTTGTCCCTCTCTCCCTTTGTCCCTCCCTCCATGGCTGAGGCCAGGGAACATAAAAAGGAACACAAAGGCGCCGGTCACCGGAAACGGCTGCGGGAGAAATTTCTGGCCTCCGGGCTGGAGGGGTTCCATGACTACGAAGTGATCGAGCTGCTCTTGACCCTGGGGACGCCCCGGAGGGATTGCAAGGATCCGGCCAAGGCGGCCCTCAAGGAGTTCAAGACGCTTCAGGGGGTGTTCGAGGCCTCGCCGGAGGCGTTGCGCGAAATCAAGGGGATCGGCCCCATGAATGTCTTCGGCATCAAGCTCATCAAGGCGGTGGCGGACCGGTACCTGGAAAAGCGGGTGGTGGCGCGGGACCCGGTCAACAACTCCAGGGAACTCTTCGACTATCTCTACGGGACCATGCGCGACCGGAACCGGGAATGCTTCAAGGCGTTGTTCCTGGACGCCAAAAACCGGATCATCGGGGCGAAGACCCTTTTCGAGGGGACGTTGACGGCCAGCTCCGTTTACCCCCGGGAGGTGGTCCGGGCCGCGCTGGACCAGCACGCGGCGGCGTTGATCTTTGCGCACAACCATCCCTCCGGCGATCCCAGCCCCTCGGCCGAGGACATCGCCGTCACCCGTCAGCTCATCGAGGCCTGCCGGGTGATGGGCATCACGGTGCATGAGCACCTGGTGATCGGCGACAACCGGTATTTCAGCTTTGCCGACGCGGGATACATTCACCGGATGGTCCAGGGAAAGGAGACACCGCCGTGACCGATACAGAAGAACCCGCCTGCTTCGGCGATCTGGAAACGGTTTTTCCCATGGGGGCGGACGGTCTGCGCCATACACCGCTCCATTGTCTGCGGTGCCCCCTCAAGACCGATTGTCTCCGCCGGGCCATGGCGGCCCGGGAGGGGTTGAGGGTAGAGGATGCCATGGTGGACCGGGCCTATCGGGGCGGCATGATGGGGTTCTGGGAACGGTGGTCCCGGAAAAAGATGATCCACAACCGGATGAAGGAGGAACGGCGATCGACGGATATGGGAAAAAAGCGACTGTCCTGACGGGGGGCGCTGGAGGAGGACCGTGGCGTTCTGGAGCGTGAGGGAAGAGCTGAGCCATGCCAACCGGCTGCGGCGTTCCTACTATGAGCTGCTGCGGGACGAAATGGATCAATTCATCGTGGAATATGCCCTGATCGATTCCTACCATAAATTTTTGGAGAGGGGCATCGCGTATCCGTTCGTGCAGAAGCGGGAACTGAAGCCCCGGGCCCTGCTGCCGGACGTGGAATACGAGCCCCAAAACGCGTTTCTGGTGATTTTCATCGAAGATTCCATTCCCGCCACCCACAAGAAGTATATCCGGTTTTTCGATGTCAACCGGACCACCAAGACGAATCTGACCCGGTCCCGCTATCTGCCTCTCAACAAGTCTTTCGACCGGTTCCAGAAATACCTGGAGTCGGCCCATTTCTTCAATTTTCTAAAAGTCCTGTTGCCCATGGACTACGCGCTGCTCATCCAGCGGGACCCGGCCAGCCAGACCCGGAACCGGTACAGCCTGAGCCATTTCCACGTCCGGATCGACTGGCCCATCGCCGATGCGGCCGAGTCCCTGGCCCGGAGTCTGCGGTATATCTCCAAGGATTTGTACGAGAAAGGGGACAAGTACGCCGAAGATATCCAGAAAAAGTTCTTCGAGTACTATGGAATGCCCGTGATGGTGGGCGGACGCCGGACGGCGGCCATCGTGGCCGCCCAGTACCTGAAGCGGATCCCCTGCATCTCGACCGTTTACGCCGGCAGCAGCGAGAGCCGGGCCCTGATCCGGATCTCGGAGCGGGGGGTCACCAAGGTCGTGCTGATCAAATACAGTCCCGACGAAACGGCCCGGATCGCCGAAGCCAACAGTCTCGGTGTCCGAACCTTCAACAAGCATTATGTGGTGTCCCGGTCGGGCGAGGAAAATATCTGCATCCTGCAGGTCACCTATTTCCCCACGGAGCAGGCCCGTCCACCCGAGGACGGCAAGCTCCGGGAACTCAAACCCGACCTGAACTGGCTGACCGTGGGCCGGCAGCAGATCCTGCCCCGCCCCGGGGTCTGGAAGTATCCCCCCTGCCCCTCCAACTGGATTTATTCATAGCGCCTTCAACATCGCAATCTCATCGCAGTCCGGAAATTTGACACAGAGGAGGCAGTCGCTCCAGATCTTGAGGGGGAGTTCGGACCGGTCGACCCGGACGAACCCGAACTGCTGGAAAAACCCCGGCCGGTAGGTGAGGGTGAACAGCCGCTGGATCCGGTAGCGGACGGCCTCCGCCACCGCCGCTTCCATGAGCCGGGTCCCGATGCCCCGGCCCGTGAAATCCGGATGCACCGCCAGGGACCGGATTTCCGCCAGATCCTCCCAGCAGAACTGCAGGGCGCAACATCCGGTCACCTTTCCGGACGCGTCGTCCACAAAGACCGTAAAATCCCGGAGGTGATCGTATATCCGCGTGAGGGGCCGGGGGAGGAGTTCTCCTCTTTTCCCGTACAGCTGCAGCAGGGCATGGATGGCCCGGACATCGTCGAGGATGGCGCTTCGGATCATGATGGCGGGTTATCGCTGGTCGGTATAGGGATACCAGTCCCCGGCCCGCAGGTGCCCGACCTTCATTACGGCGAGTTCGTTCTGGTGGGTATTGAAGACCACTTTCCGCCCCTTGGCGCCCCCCACATCTTCGGAGACCACGTGGATGCGCTGGCGGATGAGGATCTTCCGGGCCATGAGGGCGTTTTCCCGGCCGACGTTTTTCGGAGAGACTTCGGGGTTGTGGGCCCCGCCGATGATCTGGGCTTCCAGGTGCTTCGTCTTTGAGCCGTCGGCGATCATCATCCGGATGAGGGCCAGGGTGGAGACATTGCCGTAAAGGGCGGTGGCCCGGTGTTTATCGGCGATAAAGGGATACTGGAAATGGTTCATGCCCCCGACTTTCCGTTTCCGGTCAAAGAGGCAGACCGAGACGCACGAGCCGAGCACACCGGAGATGATCGCCGGCTGGGTCGCCACCAGAATGTAGCCGGGTTCGATGAGATAGTCGGTGGGGACGATGCTGGATCGGGACGTCATGGGCCAACGCCGTCTCCGTCGTCCCGCCGGGCTTCCCCTTTTTCGCCGACAACCCGTATGATCTCCCCGGCGATATTCGGGAGGGGGAGCACCCTCATGGCCGCCCCCAGCTTGACCGCTTCCCGGGGCATGCCGTAGACCACGCAGGTCTTTTCGTCCTGGGCCAGGGTGACGGCCCCGCTTTCCCGCATGGCCAGCAGGCCGGTGGCCCCGTCACCGCCCATGCCCGTGAGGAGGACCCCCACGGCGTTTTTCCCGGCGTGTTTGGCCATGGACTGGAACAGCACGTTGACGCTTGGGCGCTGATAATGGACCGGCGGGCCGTCCTTGATCCGCACCAGGTATTGGGCGCCGCTTCGGTAGAGCACCATGTGGCGGTTGCCGGGGGCGATCAGGGCCCGTCCGGGAACGACCTGGTCGCCGTCCTGGGCTTCCTTCACATCGATGCGGCAGATGTCGTCGAGGCGCTGGGCGAAGGCGGTGGTGAATTTTTCGGGCATGTGCTGGACGATGACGATGCCGGGGCTGGCCGGCGGCAGGTCCCGGAGGACCATTTCAATGGCTTTGGTGCCCCCTGTGGAGGCGCCGATGGCGATCACCTGGTGGGTCGTCCGCACCGAAGCGAGCGCCGTTGCCGGTTGGGTGTCCGGGGCTTCGGACCGGTGCGGTGCCGGAGGCTGGGGCGTTTTGGGGTTGATCTGGGCCGATGCGGCCATTCGGATGGCGTTGACCAGGTTCCGGGCCAGGTCCTGGGTCGCATCCCCGGAACCGGGTTTGCAAAGAACCTCCACCGCGCCCATGTCCATGGCCTTGAGGGCGGTTTCGCTGTTTTTCGGCGTCAGGGAGCTGAGCACCACCACGGGCATCGGGTAGTATTTCATCAGCTTCGCCAGAAAGGAGAGCCCGTCCATGCGCGGCATTTCCAGATCGAGGGTGATGACGTCGGGCTTGAGTTTGACGATCTTGTCCCGGGCCACATAGGGATCCATGGCGCTGCCCACGATCTCGATATCCCGGAATTTGGACAACTCCCGGGTCAGAATCTGGCGGACGATCGCCGAATCGTCCACAATGAGGACCTTAATCATCGTCTTCCATTTGGAGCATGCGTTTCATGGTATCCCGGATGGTCTCGGGCGTAAAGGGCTTGTGAATGAAGGCCGCGCCTTTTTCCTTGAGCCGCTCCAGGCGGGCCTCGCTGCCTTCGGTGGAGATCACCACGATGGGAACGTCTTCGGTGGCCGGGTTCTCCCGCATGCGATCGATCATCTCCTCGCCGTTCATCACCGGCATGTTGATGTCCACGATCACCACATCGATCCAGTTGTCGTTGAGCGCCTCAAGCCCCTCCTGTCCGTTTCCCGCCTGAAAGGTCTCGCCGATGTCGAGACCGGTCATGCGCAGGGACTTGAGGATCATGGCCCGCATGACCGCACTGTCGTCTACAATTAGGATGTTGATAGCCATCGTCACCTCTTTATCGCGACCACGCCGGGGGCGTGGGATGATGAGTTGTCAACAGGGGCGTTTCAGGATGTGACGGTCATTTCGCCCGTGGAAATATTGAACTGGACCGTCCGATTGGCGCCGCCGCCCACATCTTCCGTTTCCAGGAGGATGTTGTTTTTCCAAAGGATCTTTTTGAGGACGGCGTAATTTTTTTCGCCGATCTTGAACATCTCGTTGTCGCCCTCTGGTCGTGAACATCCGGTGGCCTTGATAACGAGCCGGGATTTTTCCCCGCCCATGTTATAGATCTCTTCGAGCAGCTTGGGAACCCCGGTGTCCACGAAGATGCAAGGGTTGGTTTCGGCTTTTTTGGGATCGGATTTCGAAAGGGGCAGCATGGCGTGGAGCAGTCCGCCGATCTTGGCCACCGGGTCGTAGGCGATCAACCCCAAGCTCGTTCCCAACGCATAGGTCACGATGGTATCCCCCTCTTTCCCGACCTTCATGTTTCCGACTAAGACGATATGTTTCATGGATCCAATTAACTCCAACCATAAATGGGGTGAATGGTGCCGCTCAGGATGACGCCGATGACGCCGGGTCGAGGGAGACGCCGTCGTCCAGATAGAGCATGAGATCGCACTGGCCCTCTTCAAGGGCCAGTTTCGCGGCGGCGGTGGGGGGGGACGAGGCGATGGCGCTGATCTCCTCGGCCCCGAGAATCCCCGGCGCGTTGACGTTGAACAGCTGTTTCCGCCCCGCCAGTTCCGGCAGCAGATTGCCGCAAATGACGTTGATGAGTTCCTTGAGGGCGTCCTGCTGTTCCTCGGGGCCGGTCTCTTCCTCGATCCCGAGCATGTTCGCCGCCAATTCCGGCAGTACGTCCCCGGAGACCGCCATCAACAGCCGTCCCTCGAACTGGCCGGTAAAGGAAACCCCGACGACCACCGCCGCGCCGTAATCCATGGCTTCCCGCTCTTCTTCCCGGAAAGAGAACAGGAACGCCAGTTTTTCCAATACGTCCTCCGCCACCCGGTAGATCGTTTCTTTTGCCTGATCCGTCATCACGTCCTCCCCAGCATCGCGTTCATGGTGTCCCGGATCTGTTCCGGTGAAAAGGGTTTATGGATAAAAGCGACGCCCAGTCGGTCCAGGGTTTCTTTCCGGGTTTCGCTTCCTTCGGTGGAGATGACCAGGATCGGGATGGCGTCCGTCTTCTCGTTGGACTTCATTCGCCGGATCATCTCTTCCCCGTTCATCACCGGCATGTTGATGTCCACGATGACAATGTCGATGGAATGTTCATCGAGAAGGGTCAACCCTTCCCGCCCGTTGGTCGCCTCATGGGCCGTTTCGATATCCAGATCGGCCATGCGGAGGGATTTCAAGATCATGGACCGCATCACCGCGCTATCATCGACGATCAGTATGTTCAAAGGCATGGCATTTCCCGTTCGCCCGCTCATTTGGTTTCACGGTGACAGGCGTTGTGATAAACGTTTTTCCCGCGTCACGACGCCGCGGGCAGACCGGCCAGCTCATTGATCCATTGTAGCGTATGGCTGGCCACCAGTTCAAGCGTTCCGGTGTTGACGTTCAATCGTTTGGTGGCGCCGGGCGACGCGTTGTATTTCAGCCCCTCTTTCCCCATGCCGATGCCGATGGTCAGACACAGGACGTTGCTGACGTGGAGCAGGTCCGCCATGCGGGACGGCGGCGCGGCCCCGTCCGGCACATGGCTCCAGCGGACGGCCTGGATCAGATCGGCGGGAAAGGACCATGCCGAGAGGATTTGTCCGCTCAGGTCCGCATGGTCGACGCCCAGCACGGCGGCTTCCGCCGACTCGAAAGAGACCCCTTCCTCGGTTTTCCGGTCGATCCTTTCCGAGCAACGGGCCACATAGGGGCCCAGCACCCATTTGCCGATGTCATGGAAGATCCCGGCCAGAAACACCGACGCCGCCCCATCGATCTTCAGGGTCTCCGCCAGGGTCTCCGATGCGATGGAAACCCCCAGTGCATGGCGCCAGAGATCCCCGGCCGGCAGATCGTATCCATCGATGGGCGCCGACAGGAACCGATAGGCCCAGGCGGCCAGGATCACCTGCGCCAGCCGCTCCGCGCCCATCCGTTCGTGGGCCTGGCCGATGGATGACACATTTCCTGAAAGGCCGAAATACCCGCTGTTTATCAGATCGCGGGTGATGTCGGCAAGCCGGGAATCCACCGCATTCACCCGGGAGGCGACGGTATCGGCGGAAGAGGATTGGATATCGAGCAGCGTCGTCGCTGCATCCCGGTGCCGGGCGGCAAAAGCGGCTGCGTCGGCCTCGATCTGTTCCAAGGTCTCCCGATTCATGGTGTCCCCCTTTTCGTTGGGCCCATTATCCGATTCCCGTTGCACCTTACGACTTGTCGGTGTTTTCCGGCAGTGCTTTTCGTTTTCCGGAAACGGGACGCTCCCAATCCTCCGTCAGGAGGAACGTATCGCCGTCGCTCTCCGGCAGGCGGCCCCGTTGGGGGTGGGGGACTTCCTTCGGGGGGGGCGTTGTCCTCCGGTCGCCGGAACGAACGACCCCGCCGATCAGCCCCAGCAGTTTCCGGACATACGCCTTCAGCTGGAAGACCTGGCCGTTGATCCCCTCCAGGGCCGCGGACATGTTCTCTGCGGAGCCGGTGTTTTCCTGGGTGACCTTGTCGATTTCCGACATGGCATGGCTGATTTGCTGGATCCCCTGGGCTTGTTCCTGGGAGGCCGCCGTAACCTCCGTCAACAGGGACTCCACCTTTTGGGCGCCGTCCGCCACGCTTTTGAAGGCGTCGTTGGTTTTGAAGACCACCTCAGAGCCGCTCTGGATGCCCTGGATGGAGGCTTCGATAAGGTCCGCCGTGTTGCGGGCCGCGTCGCTGGAGCGGATGGCCAGGTTCCGGACCTCTTCGGCCACCACGGCGAACCCGGCGCCCACTTCACCGGCCCGGGCCGCCTCAACCGCGGCGTTCAAGGCCAGGAGGTTGGTTTGAAAGGCGATTTCCTCGATGGTCTTGATGACCTTCCGCGTCTCTTCCCCGGTTTTGGAAATCTCCGCCATGGAATCGGTCAACCGGGCCATGGAATCGGCCGCACTGCTGACCACCTGGCCGGTCTCCGCCATCACGCCGCTGGCGTGCTGCAAATTCTCGGCGTTTTGTCGGATCATGGAATTCATCTCCTCCAGGGAGGCGGAGGTTTCCTCCACCGAGGATGCCTGTCGGGAGGCCCCTTCGGTCAGCTGTTGACTGGTCTCCGCGACCTGCCCCACAGCCATGTCCACCTCCGTGCTGATGTCGTTCAGGCCGGTGGTCACTTCCGAAATGGGCCGGATGAAAAAGCGGTTGACGATAAAGAGCAGGATGGACACCAGGAGCACGCTCATCACCACCACCTTGATGATGATGAAAATGATCAGCTCACGGAGGGCCTCCTGCATGAACCGGGTCGTGAAATAGACCTGGACGGTACCGATGGTCTTGCCCTCGTACTGGATGGGGGCATCCTTGACCACATTGCCGTCGGCCAGATCGCCTTCGGCGTCGACCACATCCCAGTCCTCGTTCCGCTTTTTGGCGGTAAAAACGGTTTCGCCGTCGGATTCCCGGACCACGACCGCATACACCCGCTTGTCCATCATCTCCAGTTCGATGAGCTTTTCCGTCAGGTTCTCATCCAGAAACCACAAGGGTTTCTGCAACCCGTTGGCCAGCCGTTTGGCGATGGGATCGACCATCTCATGGAAGCTCTCCGCCATACGCCCCCGTTCCCGAAGGTAGTCGTAGATGCTGAACCCGGTGGCCACCAGCACGGAGACAACGATCATGATCACGGAGACGGTCCCCATCCGCTTTTTCACGCCCAGTTCTTTCATTCCTTCCTCTCTTCCCCCTAAATATCGACTCGGGCTCCGCCGCTGCTGATGGTAGTGCGGCCTGTCGCCAGATCGAAATGGACCGTGCGGCTGGCGGTTCCGCCCACATCTTCCGCCTCCAGCAGCACGTTGTTTTTCCAGAGCAATTTTTTCAAGACGGTGTAATTTCTCTCTCCGATCTTGAACATTTCATCGTTTCCCAGGGGGCGGCCGCAGCCCGCCGCTTTGACGATCAGCCGCGCTTTTTGTCCCCCTATATTGTAAAGGGTCTTGAACAGCGTGGGAACCCCCGTATCCACGAACATAAAGGGATTGGCCCTGGCCTTCTGGGGGTTGATGCTCGACAGCGGCAACATGGCATGGAGCAGCCCCCCCACCTGGGCCACCGGGTCGTAGACCATGAGTCCCAGGCAGCTGCCCAGTGCGTGGGTCACCAGCACATCGCCGTTTTCCCCGGTCTTCATGTCCCCCACGTAGACCACGTGTTTCATTGTTGGAAAACCAGGGGACAAAGGGACAGAGGGACAAAGGGACAAAGGGAGAGGGGCGCAGCGGCGAGGCGCCGTGGGGAAATACCCGCACGGAATATCGGCCGCCCCAAAAAATCAGGGTTCCGGGCGGCCGGAAAGGCCCCCCTTTGTCCCTTTGTCCCTTTGTCCCTTTGTCCCTTCATTTTCTGTACACCGCCGGACGGACATACTGGAATTTGTGGGATATGGCCGACAACCCCTCGGAGTGGCCGACGAACAGATACCCGTCCGGTTCCAGGTAGTTCCAGAACCGGTTGATCAGCCGCTGCTGGGTGGGCCGGTCGAAGTAGATCATGACGTTTCGGCAGAAGATCACGTCGAAAGGTCCTTTCATGGGCCATTTTTCGATCAGGTTGAGCCGCGCCAACCGGACCATGGAGAGCACCGGGTCCGTCACCCGGTACAGGGGCGGGGCGGCGTGGGACGTCTTGATGAAATACTTGTGCAGCAGATGACCGGGGATTTCCTGAAGGGCCTCCCGGGGGTAGGTCGCCTGCCGGGCCTTTTCCAGCATCCGGGTGGAGATGTCCGTGGCCAGGATTTTCACATCCATCCGGTCGATGTCCGGGATGGCCTCCCGGATAAAGATCGCCAGGGAATACGGTTCCTCCCCTGATGAGCAGGCGGCGGTCCAGAACCGCATCCGGCGTCGGTGGACCGTGGGCAGGACGTGGTCCCGAAGGTAATCGAAATGGGCCGGTTCCCGGAAAAAACTCGTCTTGTTGGTGGTCATGACGTCCACCATCATTTCGAGTTCCCGGTTGCCGGCGTCGCTTTCGATGAAATGGATATAGGAGTCGAAATTCTCCATGCCCAGGGCCCGCAGCCGTTTCATCAGCCGGGCCCGTACAAGGGCCTCTTTTCCCGCTTTCAAGTGGATGCCGCACAGCTGATAGACGATTCCGCTGATTTTTTTAAATTGTTTCTCGGTCAGTTCCGCCGACATCGCGTGGACTATGTTCATCCGGGGCCTGCTTTTGTCTGTTGGCATCGTTGGCCAGCCGCACCAGGCCGCCGACATCGAGGATCAGCCCGACCCGGCCGTTGGGCATGATAGCGCTGCCGGAGATGCCGGGGATTTCCCCCAGGGCCTCCCCCAAGGTCTTGATGACGATCTGCTGGGTCCCGATGAGTTCGTCCACCAGCAGTCCGGCCTGGCGCCGGTCGTCTTCCACCACCACCACGATGGCCTCCGTCGGCTCCGGGGCCGCTTCGGGGATATCGAACAGGCGCCCGAGCCGGAAGAGGGGGATCAACTGCCCCTGAAGGGAGAGCATCTCCCCCCGCTGGAAGACCCGGGAGAGGTCCGCTTCGGCGGGCTGGACCGACCGCACGATGGCCACCGTCGGAATGACGAATTTCTGGTGCCCCACCCGGATCACCATGCCGTCGATGATGGCCAGGGTCAGGGGCAGGCTCATCTTGACCACCGAACCCTGTCCCGGCCAGGATTTGACCTCCACCTGCCCCCGGAGGGACTCGATATTGGTTTTGACCACGTCCATGCCCACGCCCCGGCCCGACACTTCGGAGACGGTCTGGGCCGTGGAAAATCCGGGGTGGAAAATGAGGCTGAAGACCTCGTCGTCCGAAAGACCGTCGATAGTGGTGATCAGGCCCCGGTCCAGGGCCTTGGAGAGGATGGCCTCCCGATCGAGTCCCCGGCCGTCGTCCCGGATCTCCACCACCACGTTGCCGGCCGAGTGGTAGGCGGACAGCTGGACGATACCGTTGACCGGTTTGCCGTTCCGCTCCCGGTCCGCGGGCGGTTCGATGCCGTGGTCAACGGCGTTGCGCACCATGTGGACGAGGGGGTCGTTGATGATGTCCACCATGTTGCGGTCGATCTCCGTGTCTTCCCCATCGGTGAGGAAGGCGATGTTTTTGCCCGCTTTTCGGGCCAGGTCCCGGACCAGACGCGCCATTTTCTGGAAGGTCCCCTTGAGCGGGATCATCCGCATGGACATGCTCATCCGCTGGAGTTCCCGGACGATCTTGGTGGTCTGACCGACCTTTTTCGACAGATCGTGGTGGTTCCCGGCGGCCACGGTCTCGTCCTGGACCACCATGGAATGGGCCACCACCAGTTCACCGACCATATCGATGAACCGGTCGAGCCGCTCCACCGGCACCCGGATGGAGGATTCCTTGATCCCCCGGCTCGAAGGCTCCGATTTCCCCGGCGCCTGGGCCGGTGTGTCCGGCTGGGGAGGGGACTCCTCCCATGGCGGGGCGCTGGGCGGGGCCGATGGCGGTTGCGGTTCCGGGGCGGCGTCCTCGGCCGGGGGGCCGGGGGCGGCGTCCAGGGGGGCATCGGGGAGCGCTTCGGGGGCGGCGGGCGGCGCGGAAACCGGGGATTCGGAAATGCCGGCGGCCGCCGGATCGGTCAGTTCCGCGTGGAGGGCGTCGTATTCCGCCGGCTTGGCATAGGATGATCCGTCCAGGGAGCCCTGCACTTCGCCGATGAGGGCTTTGAGGGTGTCCAGAGACCGCAGCGCCAGGTCCGCATATCCGCCGGCAAAGCGGATTTCGCCGTCGCGGACCCGGCTGAGAAGGGTTTCGGCCCGGTGGGCCAGATCGGAGACCAGGTCGAGTTCGAGAAAGGAGGAGGTGCCCTTGATGGTGTGGAAGGCCCGGAACACCGTGCTGACCGCGTCCATGTCCTCCGGGTCCGATTCCAGGGCGAGGAGGGCTTCTTCGGCGTTCACCAGCAAATCGCTGCTTTCTACGATGAAGGCCTCTACCAGGTCGGTGTCGGCTTCTTCGGGCAGATAGTGGGTGGCCGGCGCCACCGGTTGGGGCCGGGGCGCGTCGGGGGGCGGGGGGGCTGCCGGTTCCGGATCGGCGCCGCCGGGACCGGCGGTGTCCACGGCGAGGGCCGCGATGGTATCGGTCTCCGCTTCCAGGGCATGCATGGCGGCTTCCAGGGCGTCGCCCACGGAGGTCAGCCCATCGGAAAAGGTCGCGTCACCGTCGGCCGCCGCCGGCAGGGCGGCGATCCTTTCCAGGGCGCCGGCCACGATTTCCCGGACCGGTCCGGCCACGGTCTCGTCTTCGGCGATCGCCGCGAGCCGATCGTGCAGGCGGGAGAGGTCGGCATCATCTCCCGGTTCGATTTGCAGCAGCAGGGTGGCTGCGTCGTTGAGGGCGTGCATCGTCTTTTTGGCCAATGGGTCCTCCATGGGCCGGGAACCGGGTCCCCGGCCGGGGGGCGTCATCCCCCGCGTGGAAATTCGGTCCGCGGGATCACTGGGTCAGATTCGGGATCATGGTACGGAGGAAGTTCTTGTCGTCTTCGTCGATTTTCCGGAGACCCTCCATGAGCAGGTGCATGAAGTCCCCGATTTCCGGGGCTTCCATTTCTTCCGGCGAGAGCCCGGGGATGAATTTGAACCGCCCCTCCTTGATTTTCAGCAGTTCGAAAAAGGCGTCCTGGCCTTCCCTGTTTCGGTATCGCGCACTGATGAGTTCGCCTTCCCGGAACGACAGATAGGCCGATTCCCGGGGCAGCTTGAGGGTGAGCACCCCGGTCTTCTGGTTGACGTTCAGGGTTTGGAACAGTTCGGCCGGGGGCATCTCCGAGAGCTTGCCGGTCATGCCGGACGCGAATTCCTCGGACCGGGCCAGGTTGATCTCGGCCATCCGGCGGGCCAGCAGCCGGGTGAAGTTGAGCTGGAGGCTGGGGATTTCGTTAAGGACCTTTTTGAAATCCTTGGCGCCGATGTAGAGCACCGTGGTCGGCTCCACGACCTTGATGGTGGCCCCCACCGGATCCCCGGACAGAAGGCTCATTTCGCCGAAGACCTCCCCGGAGGCCATGAAAGCGATGCTCATTCCGTCTTCGCTGACCACCTCCACCTTGCCGGATACGATGATGAAGAGGTTGCGGCCGGGTTCTCCTTTCCGGAGGATCGTGTCGTCCTCTTCGAACTTGTTCAGCCGGAGAAAGGCGACGATGTCCCGGATCTCCTCTTCCTTCAAGCTCTTGAAGATCGAGAAACTGCTCAGCAGGTTGACCACGGCCCCGACATAGTTGTCGGATTTTCCATCGACGGGCACCGGGATTTCCCGGGACGGCTCCTTGTACTGGAAGAGGATGCGGCCGGTGCATCCGCTGCAATTGAAGGCCGGATTCGGGTCCAGGGGGGTGCTGCCCTGTTGCTGGAGCAGTTTGAGCACGTCCTTGGCCAGGATGAGACAGGGGGCCTTGTTCATGGGCACCCGAAAGATCTTGCCCGAAAGTTGAAATTCGTCTCCCCGTTCGTAGAGCGGGCAGTTGTCGTCCTTGATGATCCGAAACACCGGGGGGCCGTCCGCCGCGGGCAGGGTTTTCCGGGTCATCTGGGAATGGAGGTCTCGGTTGAGTTCCAGCAATTCCGGGGATATGGACGGCCTGCCGCTGTCGTCCGGCTGGCCTTCGGCCGTCGCCGGTTTCCCTTCGGTCACCTCCCGGGGCGACGGGATCCCGAAGGTATGACCACATTGAGAACAGCGGAATTTGGTGCCCTCCTTCCGGGCGCGGTCCCCTTCGATGTTGAATGAGGAGTGGCATTTCTCGCAAGTGATCTTCATGGCAAGACCTGTTTTCTTCGAAGGAAACCCGTCGCCCGCCCGAACCGGATCTGCGTCAGAATTCCTTCCACTAGAGATTCACCGTGATGTAATATGCCCGGTCCTTGCGTTGCAGCAGGACCACCGCTGATGAGCGATTTCGATATTTGACCACTGTTTTCCGGAAGTCGGCCATGTTTCGGATCGGGGTGTCGTCGAGGGCCCGGATGACATCGCCCGGGCGCACCCCGATGCCGGCGAGATGGGATCCCCGTTCGACATCGGTGATGACGATGCCGTTGAGGTTCGGATGGTCCTTTGCCCGGATCCCGAAGAGCTGGCGGGCCAGATCATCGACCCGGTCCGGCGGGAAGGTTTTCGTCCGGGCCTGAAGGGTCTGTTCCCGGCCGGCGCGCCAGACCGTCAGACGGACGGTTTCTCCGGAGGGGATGGTGCGCATGGCCATCCGGTAATCGGCCACCGACGCCAGGGCGCGGCCGTCCACGGACAGAAGGATGTCGCCGCTCTGTAGGCCGGCTTTCCGGGCGGGGCTGCCCGCTTCCACCGCCTTGATCACCACCCCCCCGGTGCCCCGGGGAAGGTTCGCATACCGGGCCAGCCGGAAATCCAGCTCCTGCACGATGAGGCCCAGCCATCCGGGGATCACTTCGCCGTATTCGATGAGATCGGCGATGATCCGCTTGGCCGAGTTGATGGGAATGGCGAACCCGATTCCCTGGGCTTTGGCGTAAATGGCGGTATTGATGCCGATGAGTTCACCGTTGATGTCGAGCAGGGGGCCGCCGCTGTTGCCCGGATTGATGGAGGCGTCGGTCTGGATGAAATTGTGATAGATCCGGTCTTCGGTCCGGATGGACCGGTTCCGGGCGCTGACGACCCCGGTGGTGACGGTGTGGGAGAACCCGAAGGGATTGCCGATGGCGATGACGGTTTCCCCGATCATCAGATGGTCGGAATCCCCCATGGTCATCTCCGGCAGGGGTTGTTCGGTCTCGATCTGGAGCAGGGCCAGGTCGGAGGCCGCATCCATGCCGGTGACCCGGGCGTCGAATTCCCGCTCGTCCTGGAGGGTCACGGTGATGGCGTCGGCGCTGCCGGCGCCGGCCACCACGTGGGCGTTGGTCAGGATCAATCCTTTTTCGCCGTCGATGATCACCCCGGATCCGAGGCTGTTCCGCCGGTAGGGTTCCCGCTGGCCGGGTTCGAAAAAATCGCGAAAAAACTCTTCGAAAAAGGGGTCCATCCGAAAGCCGGGGAACGGGTTGCGGTGCACCGCCTGGCGGGACCCGACGTTGACCACGGCCGGCCCGTAGGTGCGGACCGCCCGAACGACGGGGGTTTCGCGGTTGAAACCGGCCGATGGGACCGGAAACGCCACCGGCAGGGCCAGCAACCACAGGGCGGCCATGAACGCGATGGGAGCGGGGCACTGCCGGGGGGCGGCCCGTTTTCTGCGGTTCAGGATTGGCATTTTCGGTATTTTGCCTTATAATGTCGGATTGCCGTCGTTTTCGGAACCGTACTGGCGGCGATATAAATCCAAATGACCATCTGTTAGCCTATATCATGAACATCAAAAGCGTTCAAGACATCTTACCGACCGTTTATCAGCCCAGTCGGTACCTGGGGTCGGAGGTCAACACCATCCGGAAAGACCCGGACCGGGTGGCGCTCCGAATGGCCCTGGCCTTTCCCGACCTCTATGAGATCGGCACGTCCCATTTCGGCATCCAGATTCTCTACCATATTCTCAACGGGCGGCCCGATGTGGCGGCCGAGCGGGTCTATGCGCCCGGCCCCGATATGGAAGACCGGTTGAAGGCGGCCGGTCTCCCCCTGACCTCCCTGGAGACCCGGACCCCCCTGGGGGCATTCGACATCCTGGGGTTCAGTCTTTTGTATGAACTCAACTATACCAATGTGCTGACGATGCTCGAACGGGCCGGCATCCCTTTCTATGCCAGGGACCGGCAGGGAGACCATCCCCTCATCATCGCCGGTGGCCCCTGTACCGGCAACCCGGCGCCGCTCGCTGTTTTTTTTGACGCCATGGTCATCGGAGAGGGGGAAGCGGTCGTCGTGGCGATGGCGGACGCCTGGCTCGAATGGAAAGCGCGTGCAACGGGCGACCGGGAGGAACTCCTCAACGCGTGGGCCGGTATCCCGGGGGTTTTCGTCCCGGACCCCGAATCCGGTTTACCCAAATATTCCGACTGTATACCGATTCAACGGGCCATTGTCAACGATCTTGACGCCGCCCCCTTTCCCACCCGTCCGGTGGTCCCTTTCGGCAAACCGGTCCATGACCGGTTGCGCCTGGAGATCGCCCGGGGGTGTACCCGGGGATGCCGGTTCTGCCAGGCGGGCATGATCTACCGGCCGGCCCGGGAGCGGTCGCCAAGCCGGCTGCTGTCCCTGGCCCTCCAGGGGCTGGCCGCCACCGGGTACGAGGATCTCTCCCTCATGTCGCTGTCTTCCGGGGATTACGCCGCCATCGCCCCTCTGCTGACACGGCTCATGGACCGGTGCGCCGCCGACCGGGTGGCCGTATCCCTGCCCTCGCTGAGGGCCGGCACCCTCACCCCCGAGCTGATGGACCTGATCCGGCGGGTGCGCAAGACCGGGTTCACCATCGCGCCGGAAGCCGGGAGCCAGCGGCTCCGGAACGTGATCAACAAGAACATCACGGAGAGCGACATCCTCGAGACGGTGGAAAACGCCTGTCGCTTAGGATGGCAGGTCATCAAGCTCTATTTCATGATCGGCCTTCCCACGGAAACCCGTGCGGACATCGAGGAAATGGTCGACCTAGTGGCGCGGCTGCGGCGGTTCAAGGGGCCGGGGGGGCGACGGGTCAAGATCAACGTGAGCGTGGGCACCTTCATCCCCAAACCCCACACCCCGTTTCAATGGTCGCCCCAGCTCTCGTTGTCCGACGCCATGGAGCGGATCGACTGGCTCCAGGAACAGATCAAGGGACCGGGGGTGCGGTTGAAATGGCAGAACCCCAGGGCCAGCCTGCTGGAGGGGTTGTGGGCCCGGGGGGACGGCCGGCTGGCCCCTCTGCTGGTCACGGCCCACGAATTGGGGTGTCGGCTCGACGGGTGGAGCGACCATCTCGATTTCGCCAAGTGGGCGGCGGCCATGGAGCGGGAGGGGATCGACATCGATGCGTACACGACCCGTCCCCGGGACCTCTCCGCCCCACTGCCCTGGGACACGATCGAGATCGTGGACAAAGCGTTTCTGGAGGCGGAATGGGAACGGGCCCGGACGGGAGCGCCCACCGGGGATTGCCGGGACGGCGACTGCAACGGGTGCGGTGTGTGCGATTTCGAGACGATCCGGCCCCGGATCTGCACCCCCGATGCGCTGGATCGCCGGCCCGCGGAAGCGGTTGGGCCGACCGAACCGGACCGGGCCGACCCGGCCGGGTTCCGCAAGGTCCGGGCCGCCTTTGCCAAAGAGGGCGACGCCCGGTATTTCGGCCACCTGGAGATGGTCAACATCTTTGTCCGGGCCCTGCGGCGGGCCGCCGTTCCGGTGGCCTACTCCCAGGGGTTCCATCCCATGCCCAAGATCGCGTTTTCCGATCCCCTCCCCATCGGCATGGAGAGCCGGTGCGAAAGCTTCGACCTGACGGTGGCCGCATCGGTCCGGACCGAAGACCTCGTCGGCCGGCTCAACGATCACCTCCCGGAGGGGCTTCGCCTCCTGTCGTGCCGGCCGCTGGCCGGCGGGAAGAAGCGGCCCGACAGGGGCCGCATCGATCAGTACCGGGTGAACCCGCCCCCGGAACTTTCCCTGGACCGGGGGCGGATGGCGGCCTTCGCCGACCGGGACGAATGGATCGTCACCCGGACGAACCGCAAAGGAAAGTTGAAAAAAATCGACTTAAAGGCTATGATCCGGGAGTTCGATGTGACCGATGTGGGGCAGCTGGTGCTGTCCCTTTGGAGTGTCCCCGGAAAAACCGTTCGGCCGGCGGAGGTGCTCCGGGAGATTTTCGCCTTTCCGGAGGACGCGATCCAACAGTCCAGAATCGTCAAGACAGCGACAGCGGAGTGTTATGTATAAACAGCTGGTCATCAACGCCGCGGATCACGAAACCCGGGTGGCCCTCCTGGAGGATGGGACCATCGCGGAACTCTACATCAAACGCCGTGATGATGCGGACATCGCCGGCAATATCTACAAGGGGCGGGTCCAACGGGTGTTGCCCGGCATGCAGGCCGCCTTTGTGGACATCGGCCTGAGCCAGGCGGCCTTCATCTACGTCAACGACATCCTGCCGGTCGATTATACACAGTTCGAGCGGATTTTCGAGGCGGATGACGACGAAGCGGGGGAGGAGGACCTCCCGCCGGAGGAGGAGGAGGCGCCCCCCCCGCCGGCCCCCCGGAATCATCATATCGAGGACCTGCTGACCGAGGGGCAGGAGATCCTTGTTCAGGTTTCCAAGGGGCCCATGGGGACCAAGGGCTCCCGGGTGACCACCTACATCTCCCTGCCGGGCCGGTTTCTGGTGTTGATGCCCACATCGGACCATGTGGGCGTTTCCCGGCGCATCGAGGAAGAGGCGGAACGGACCCGGCTCCGGGACCTAGTCCTGAACCTGCGCCGGGACAATGTGGGTTACATCGTCCGGACGGCGGCCGAAGGGGTCGAGGAGTCGAAACTCCTTTACGAGATGGCCTTTTTGCGGAATCTCTGGGAGGCGATCCAGGAAAAGTTCAAGACCGCGTCCACCCCTTCCCGGCTCCATCAGGAACTGACCGTCAGCCTCCGGGCGGTGCGGGACCTGCTCCTCAACGAGGCGGAGCGGGTGGTGATCGATTCCCGGAAAGGGTACGACGCCATCCGGTCGTTTCTGGATACCTTCATGCCCAGCCTCAAGGACTCGGTGACCCTCTACGAAGGGACCGAACCCATCTTCGATGCCTACAACCTGGAAGGGGACATTTCCCGGGCCCTGAAGCGGAAGGTCTGGCTCAAGTCGGGGGGCTACATCATCATCGAGCAGACCGAGGCCCTGGTGGCCGTGGATGTCAACACGGGGCGGTATGTGGGTAAGCACAACCTGGAAGAGACCATCCTGAAAACGAACCTGGAGGCCGTCAAGGAGATCGCCTACCAGATCCGGCTGCGGGACATCGGCGGGATCATCATCATCGACTTCATCGATATGGAAAAGAAGTCGAACCAGGAAAAGGTCTACAACGCCCTCAAGGAGGCGGTGAAAAAGGACCGGTCCAAGACCCACATCCTGCCCATGTCCGAACTGGGGCTGATGCAGATGACCCGGAAGCGGGTCCGGCGGTCCCTCACCCGGACCCTGTGCGAACCCTGTTTCTACTGCGAGGGGGAAGGGTATCTCATCTCCCGGCAGACCATCTGTTACAACATTTACCGCGAGGTGCGGCGGGAATCCCAGGACTTCGGCGGGGTGAAGCTGACCCTGCGGGTGAATCCCGAAATCGCCGATTTGCTCCATGGCGAAGAGAACCACGTCATCAGCTCTCTGGAGGGCATCATCGGCAAGCAGATCGTGATCTATCCCAACACGGAATTCCACATGGAGGAGTTCGACATCTTTGAAATCCTCCGGGAGTAGCGGAGCGGAACTGTTCTGTCGCCCACCGATCCATCAGGAGATCCTATGAACGAGGACCTGTTTACCCGGAACGCGGCCGTTTCCGTATGGAAGCCCCGGACCTTTGACGACGACACCCAGTCCGTCCAGGTGGTGGCCGTGACCGAGAACCCGGTCCGGATCTGGGACTGGGAGCGAAAAACCTTCATCAACGAAATCCTCCTCATCGACGGGGCCAGCCTGCCCGAAAGCGGCCGCATCCCCCTGCTGGATTCCCACAACCGCACCAGCATCAGCGGGGTTCTGGGCAGCGCCCGAAAATTCCACAAGACCGAAAACACCCTGGAAGCGGAGGTCGTCTTTTCGGAGACCGAGGCCGGGCGGAACGCGGCGGTCAATGTCAAGGACGGCCATCTGACCGATTTTTCCGTGGGGTACTACCCCCTGGAGGCGGTCTATCTGGAGCAGGGCGAGACCCGGGAGATCGGCGGCCGGACCTTCGAGGGGCCGCTCAAGGTGACGACCCGCTGGCAACTCCGGGAGCTGTCGGTGACCGCCATCGGTGCCGACCGGGCGGCCACGGCCCGGTCGGTGGACGGGGCCAATGCCGGGGGGGAGGGGAGCGATTCGGTGCCCCCGGCGCCGGATCCGCCCGATGCGGGCAACGGGGCGGGGCCGTCACCGCCACCGAAAGATGGCCAGGGGCAACGCTCCTGGGTCGAAACGGCGACGCGATCCGGCGGTAAAAAACCGACCTCCCTGATCGATATGGTGTTTTACGCGTTGACGGTTTTTATGATTCTGGCATTTTTGAGGGGGTTGTTCTAGACGGCTTTCACTGACAAGGAGGACAATGACCGCGGATAAAAAACAGGTCGCCGTCTGTGTCGATAACAGCAATTATAAAATTGATCTCATATTTCGAAAAATATATGACGGTATTCCGGTCATGAATTCTTCGCACTGCGACCTTTTTCCGGAAAAGAATCCCAACGCGAGGCCGCCATCGCACCCCTGACCAAAAAACTCCTGATCATCATTCCCTCGGTCCTCTTCCTGCTGGCCCTGGCCATCACCCTGCCGTTCTATGCGATCTACCAGCGGGATGCCCGGATCATCCAGAACCTCTCCAGAATGCTGCGGGCCGGGGAAATCGAAAAGATCACGCCGGGGCAGATGAACCGGTTCCGGAAGATCCAGGGGAGCGTTCTGGCCAAAATGGACCTCATGGACGAGGAGCTGGCCGGACTCCGGACCGCGTATCGGGATCAACTCGCCGAGACCCTGGAAACCCCGGATCCCCCGGATCGCCGTCGCATGGACCGGCTCGAGACCTTTCATTCTTTTGCCGAGGCCCTGCCGGGGCTGGGGGGCCGGGCATGGTGGCAGGAGGACCTGGCGGCGGAACTGGAAACCGAAATGGCCTTTGTCCGATCCTGGCAGGAACACAACATCGAGGTCCGGATCACCCGGGATCTGCGGAAGCGGCTGGCCGTCATCCGGTCCGCTGTCAAAGACCATCCCCATATCCGAAAAACAGAATCGGAACGCGCCTTCCGGGCCCGGCGCTACCTCATGCGCCAGACCATCGAATCGGTGATGACCCTGGCGGCCAATCCCGAGGCCGAATCGGTGCTGGTCGACATGATGCCGGCCGTAGCCGATTTCGATGCTCTCCGGATTCCCCTCATTCTTCTCCACGACCGCCTGGATTCGGGGGACCCTCTCCCGGTTTCCGACGAGGAAATGTGGCGAACGATCCGGGACGGGCTGGAGACGATCCGCCGCCGGACCGACGAGCGGGCGTTTGTGCTGGAGCGGGTGGTGACCGATCTCCTGGAGGGGATCGGTCCCCGTCAACGGCAGGACCTCCTGGCCCATGGAATCGCCGTGCTGCGGGAGCACTACCTCTTCGATCTCGCCCGCCGGGCCTGGCCCGACGGCGTGTCGTCCCTGCCGGCGGTCCTGTCGTCGGAAGTGGCGGACCATCACGGCCCCTCGGGCCGGGTGGTCCGGAGGCTGTGCCGGGAGCCCATCTACCTGGCGGAACTGGAAAGCCTCCAGGCGGCGACGGCGGTCCGGGTCTACCGGACGGCCCTGCTGACGGCCCTGAAACGGATCCTGGATCAGATCGCCGACAACGACTGGCGGCACATCGATACCGGCCGTCTGGACCGGCTGGGCCATCGGATCGATGAACTGCTCCCTCCGGAGAAACCTTACCTTGAAAAATGGCGGAACCGATTGGCCGGCGAAAAAAAAGCGCTGGACTGGCTGAAGCCCCTGGTCACCCGGTGGGTCCACCACAATCTTCCGGCGGACCGGGCGGCGGTGCTGGAACGGCTGAAGGCCCATTTCAGAAGCCGTTGCCGGGAGGCGGGCCGGCTGGGAGAAGGGCCCTGCCGGGACGTCCATTGATGGTGTCGCCCTACGCGCGTCTCTGCCGGTGGGCCGTGGAAGGCCGGGATTTCACGCTTGAAATGGTGCCCCGGCCGTCGCCGGTGCTGGTGATGGCCCCCCACGGGGGCCGGATCGAACCGGGGACCGCCCGGCTGGCGGCGGCCATCGCCGGGGATCGGTTTTCCCTGTACCGCTTTCGGGGCCACCTCCCAAACGGCAACCGTCGGCTGCACCTGCCGAGTCATTGCTTCGACGAGCCCCGCGCCCTGGCCGCCTTGCGGGAGGCCGATGGGGTGGTGACGGTCCACGGCCACCGGGACACCGAAGTCCCGTTCGTGATGGTGGGGGGCCTGGACGGGTACCGGTGCGGCGGTATCCGGACCCATCTGGAACGGGCCGGTTTCAGGGTGCGGCCGCCCACGGCCGGTCTGGCGGGGGAGCATCCGGCCAATCTCTGCAACCGCGGGCGCTCCGGCCGGGGGGTTCAGCTGGAGGTGAGCGCCGCGTTGCGCCGGAGCCTCGTGGCGGCGCCCCGGGAGGCCGGCCGCCTGGCGCGGGCCGTCCGGCAGGGGCTCATGCCCGGCCCGGACACGGCACTCAGCCCCCGCTCAGTTCCTTCCGAATGGCCAGACCGACGGTCTCCATGGTGTAGGGTTTGCTGAGAAAAGCCCCGGCCCCGGCCGCCTGGGCCCGGCGGACCGCCTGGTCCTCGGCATAGCCGCTGGCGATGATGGCTTTCTGGCGGGGGTGGATCTGGCGGATCTTTTCATAGGTCTCGGGCCCGCTCATCCCCTGTTTCATGTACATGTCCAGCACGAGCAGGTCCACGGGACGGTCTTCCAAATAGACCAGGGCGGCTTCGCCGCTCTCCACGGCGGCCGTCCGATACCCGAGGAGGTCGAGCATCCGGCAGGCGATGTCCCGCTGGGTCTCTTCGTCGTCGATGACCAGGATCGTTTCGCCATGACCCTGGTAATCCTCGGGAACACGGCCGGCGCCGGCAGAGGGCTGGGCCGCCGTTCGGTGGGTGGCGGCGAAATAGAGCCGGAATTCCGTGCCATGGGGACCGCTGATCACATCGATATACCCCCCGTGGTCCTGTACCGCGTTCCAGACCACCGCCAGGCCGAGGCCGGTGCCGCTTCGGCCCATCATTTTCCGGGTATAGAACGGTTCGAAGATTTTTCCGATGTCGGCCGGGGAGATGCCTTCTCCGGTATCCGACACCGACAGGACCACATAGTCGCCGGCGGGGATGTGGATGTACCCGGAATGAGGAACGCTCAACTGCCGCTGGCCGGTGTGGATGCGGATGCTCCCCTCGCCGGTGACCGCTTCCACGGCATTGACCACCAGGTTCATCAGGGCCTTCCGGATGTGGAGAGCGGACCCGGTGATCAGGGCGGGGGTGGCATCCAGATCGGTCCTCACGGCTACGGCCGGATGGGCTTTTTGAAGTTCGCAACATTCAGAGGAAGAGAGAAAATCACGGACCAGGGTGTTGAGGTCCAGGGGGACTTTCTGGCTGGTCACGCCCCGGGAGATGGTCAACAGATCGGAGACGACGGCCACGGCCCGCTGGCCGGACGCCAGTGTCTCCGTCAATAATTCCCGGTGTTTGCCGTTCAGCTCCGGGTCTTTCAACAGGATTTCCGGGTAGCTCACCACGCCGGACAGAATGTTGTTCAGATCATGGGCCACGCTGCAGACCAGGAGTCCCATGGGTTCCATTTTCTGGAACTGGTGAACCTGGTTCTGAAGATCCGATTTTTCCTGATGGGTTTGGAGCAACAGTTCGTCCGAGGCCCGCTTACGGTAGACGAATCGGGCCGTCAAGACCCCGCCCAGAAGCGATGCGGCGATGAAGGAAAGCCGGACGAAGAGGGAGTGGGGCGGGACCTTCGTGAAGAGCGACTGCCAGAGGGTTTGGGGCCCTTCTAACATCATAAAGCTCAGATTTTCATGGAAAAACTGGTATTCGAACAGGCCGTCCACCAACCAGAAGATCATCCCGAAAAGAAGAGACATCAGGAGGATCATCACGAATTCGGTTTTTTTATCCGCATGCATGGGTCATTTCTTCGGCCCCTGGGAGGGGGTTTCGATCCGATCAAATACGGTTTCAGCGATTTTCAGAACATTGGGCGGGATCTCGTAGCCCGTCAGCCGGGCCGCTTCCAGGTTGACGGCCAGTTGGAGCGTCTCCTTGACGCGCTGGTCGAGTTCCCGGGGTTTCGCGCCGTTAAAAATTTTTGCAATGGCCTCCGAGTAAAAGGGCGAAAGAAAAGAGAAATCTTCCCGTGAGATGCTCATGATGGCGCCAGCCTTCACCAGGATGGACCCCCGGCTGGACCATGCCGGCACTCCCCTGGCGTAGAGTGGCTTCAGGGTCTCGTATAAAAATTCAGGGTTCGCGCCCCGGTGGTGGGAAAGGTAAAAAAGGTCGATTTTGGGCGCCAGGGAGCGAACGCATTTCCGGTAAGCCATGG